>JAISTA010000090.1 GCA_031272845.1 Oscillospiraceae bacterium | reverse complement strand
CTCGTAGAGAGAGCCGAAGCAGTATTCCTTGGGCGCCTGCTTGCCGTTTACGGGGTTAATGCCGTTATTGATCGCCATGTCAAAGACAAGACCGTAGTAAAGCGTGGCGTGGTTTGCGCCTACGCCGTTCGGTGCGGGGTAATCCGTGCCGGAGCCGACGATTTCCTGGCAGCCGATAATTGAATAGTCTCTTGCGTCCTCAAGCTCAAAGCCAAGCTCTTTGATAAGGCCGGGGATGATTATCTCATCGTTCTGGAACAGCGGCAGTCCGCCGACAAGTTTGGATGTTTCCAGTGCGCAGCCCCACAGCTCATCCGGGCTGTTTTTGTTGATACGCAGCGAAATTGTCGGATCATGCAGCTTAAGGCGGCCGACAGACTCAAGCACCATATAGGTGACAGGGTTTGTCGCGTCCTCTCCCGTTTTCGGGTCGACTCCGCCGATTGTTGTGTGCTGATACGTGTTGCCGATACCCGTCGTCTTTGCGATCTCGCCGGTGCCGCCCTCATAGGCGCAGTTTGCCTTGAGGAAGAACGCGTCTGTGATTTCCTGGGCATAGTCAAGCGTGATTGTTCCGGCCTCAAGCTCTTTTTTCAGGAAGGGCCATGTGTATTGGTCAAAGCGGCCGAACGCAGGTGCCGGCATTCCGCAGTCTATCGACAGGAAAATCTGATACAGCTCCGCGAGCTGGCAGGCCTCCCAATATGTGCGCGCAGGGTTCTCGGAGATCCAGTAAAGGCCGTCCGTCATCATCTGAAGCTCGGCCTTGCGCTTTGGCTCCGTGCAGGCCGCGAGCTTCTCTGCCGCGAGATCCGCAAAACGGCGAACAAACGTGCTTGCGGCCTCGCATTCGTACACGCACGCCTGATAGAAGACATATTTCTTCATATCGTCGCCCATGATTCTGCCCTTGCGCTCGTTAATCCACTGCTGCGCCTGAGCCTTTATCGCGCCGAAGCCGACGTTTACAATCTTCTGCCAGCCCGGTGTAAGGTGACCCGAGCGGAGCATCATAACGCCCGCGCGTCCCGGCTGACCGTAGTCGTTCGTGCCCAGCTCGAAGAATTCCTTTGCGCCCTCGGGCAGCCAGGCGTCTCCGACCTTTGCGTCGTTCATTTCCATCATGTACGGCATAAGCTCGCGGATTTTCTTCAGCTCCTCGGCCTTTATGCAAAGCGGAACGCCGTCGATAATCGGGTCGTTATAATACTTCCCGTCGTCGCGCAGCTCCCACGTGCCGCCGATGTCGTTGAAAATCGCCCAGAACGAGCCCGATGAGCCGCAGAAGTTCTTTGCCTTGCTGCCGACGATGAGCTCGTCGTCCTCAATGCGCACGGTCATTCTCTCAACTGTGTACTTTGTCATCAGTGCGTTGCGGATAATCGGCACAATATTCTTGTGCGTTTTCCAAAACTCCACCTGAAGCTCAAGGCGCTCCGCGTCCGACTCGATAATACGGTCGCGGATTTTCTCACGGTAAGCCCAAACGCGGTCTGTGTACCCTTTGAATTTATACATTGTTTTTTCCTTCTCCTTAATTAATGATAAGGCTTGATATTACTATGGTCATTATACTATATGTAATTTTTTTTGTCAATCGGCCAGCGGTGCAAGTTTCGTATGAAATGATACAACAGATAGTGTACCGCGGGCGCTTTTTTGTCTATGGTGTGATGGCACTGCTCCAAAACAGACAGTTTCAAGAAAAATTTTAGTAATTTTCGGCGATGAGGACGCAGCCGGGTGCCGCCTTACCCCGGACGGCGAGCCGAAAAGCGCCAAAAATTGCTTAAATACGACGTTGCGCGGGTAGTGCCCCCCCCCCTCAGCACGGTGATTGTCAGGGCAGCGTCCGCCGCTTAAGAGCGTGCGGGATTTTACAATTCAGCCTCCGCGCGTCCGGTTCGCCGCAAGCTTCGGCGGTTGGGCTTGCCGCCGCCGCACGCCAAAACAGAGCTAGCGCCCTATTGCCGCCGCAGCAAATGAATCAGCCTGACCGCCACCGCCCGCTCGTTTATCAGCATCGGCTCCGCGCGCATAAAAAACAGCGCCATTCGCACAATATAGGCCGCGGCAAGTGCGATTCCGAGCGCGGCGAGCATTTTGCCCGCCCAACGCGGCGTTTTGTCATGCTTCAGCCACACGAAAAAGTATACAAGCAGCGCGGCCGCCGCCGGAAGCAAAAGCGGGTGATACCAAAGCGAGCCTAAAATGTCTCCATGCAGCAGCTGCAGCGCCGCCCTCGTGCCTCCGCAGCCGGGGCAGGGTATCCCGGTCGTCGAATATATCAGGCAGGCGGAGCCGAGAAACATCGTGCCGAGCACGGTGTACGCCGCCATTGCAAGAAAAACCCACCGGGCGGTTTTCACCGCCGGAAGGGCTTTTCTCAGTTTGTTTATTGCTGTTTTCATACCGATATTCGGCAAGCGCGCGGCCGTGACTTTAACGCGCGGCTTTTGTTTTCTGAAGTCTGCTTATTGCGGAAAGCCAAGCTATCCGCCGTATGCGCTGTTGAGCGTGTCCTGAACCTGAAACTCTAAAACATAGGGCCCGATTCCTACAAGCGAAAGGATTACCCAAAGAATAAAGTTGCTTCCGTACCGCAGGCCTTTTGCCTCGGCAACATCAAGCAGAGCCTTGTCCCACTTGTACCAAATATACCACGCCACAGGGAAACAGAACCATCCCAAAATCAACATTCCATCGCCCATCACTTCATATCCAGCAAGCTCGTTAATCTGCTTGTTTGTAACCCACAGCCAATACCAATAGTATATGAAACCTGTGAAAAACGAGAACAAAATAACAGCAATCGGATTGCGAATTTTACTGTACATAGCGTAACCTGCCTTTTAAGCGATTTGTGCCGCAGAAGCGATTTCAGAGGCACCTGTTATCAGTATATTATTATAAAGTAGCATGAATGTCAATACATTTTTTACCGGAACGGTGTATAGCGTGCTGTAAAATAATACCACACATTTTTTCATTGACAAACACACTGCCGTATGCTAAAATAAATTGCTGTGAATAATTTGACACAGTTTTTTGCGCGCGAGTGGTGGAATTGGTAGACTCGTAGGTTTCAGGTACCTATGTTCGCAAGGACATGCGGGTTCGAGTCCCGCCTCGCGCACCAAAAGTGCCGTACAAGTGCGGCCAGGATAAGACATAAAAGAGAACAGATATAACGTCAAGGTCAATGGGAACTTTGTGTTATTATCTTAATGTATTATCTAAAATATATTTCGGGGTGTGGCGAAGTTTGGTATCGCGCATGGTTCGGGACCATGAGGCCGCGGGTTCAAGTCCCGCCACTCCGACCAGTTGAAATAGCCATAAGGGACTTACGGGTTTCTTGTGGTTGTTTTTTAATGGAGGCACATGTTTTGTTAATTCGTTGGGCAACCGAATAAGCTTTACGCGCGTGGTTTGTGCTGGCGACTGAGGCGTCGCCAATATTCCGGCATCCGGCGGATATGGGAACAGACCCGGAGTTCATTGCCTATGCCAAAAGCAAGGCAAGCAAATATGAGGCGCTCACCGCCGTGGACTATATGACCGGCGCGAACATGGGCTTTATCGGATTTTCACGGACGCACAACCGCATTACATGGTTTGGCGTTTCGGAAAAGTATCGCGGCAAGGGCGTCGGCAGTCGATTGCTCAAAACCGCCCTGCGGCAGCTTGAGCATATTAAGCCTATAACAGTTGAAACATATCCCGAAGGCTATGAACCCGGTGTCCCCGCCAAAAAGCTGTATCGCAGGTTTGGATTTGCGGAAACGCAGAGCAAGCTAACCGGTCCGCATAAGCTCCCCATTTGCCTTATGACAGCGGATTTGTCCGGAGAAAAGCGCGGAAAGAGCTTTCACTACGATTATCCTCGTTACGCGCGGCACTCACAAAAGGGCTTTTGCCCGGTCTGTAATGCTGAACCCGCACCTGCCGGTCAAACTGATATTGCCGTAAACGACTGAGTCTGGATTTGCGGCGAGTATCCCGGTCAAGCACAGCTATTCGGTAAAATGTATGTGATGCCGCGTGAGCATTACGTTAATTTTGAGGATATTCCGACTGCCGAAATGGTTGATTTCATGAGCATGGTTCAGCGTGCAGGCGCCGCTCTGCGCAAGGTGACGGGTGCTGTAAAAATCAATTACGAAATGCACAGCAATTCCGGAGCGCATTTGCATATCCATCTTTGCCCGCGCTACTTGGACGACGATTTTCCAAGTATGTCTATGGATTTACATATTTCCTCCGACCCCGTGCCTTATGACAGCTATGAGGAATTTTTGTGGTTTGCGGAACGGATGCGGGAGGAATTGAAAAACATTTCGTGCAACCCCTATAAGGAACAAATAACCCCGCTTTAAGTCTTTAGCCGCAAGCGATTATAAAAATGTGCAAGCCTTCTATTCATGCCGTGCGTCAATTTGTATGTCCCTCGCGGTTGTTCGCACCAGTTGAGATGGCAGCAGCGCATTGGAATTATCAGAAATAATTCCAATGCGCTGCTGTCATTTCTGTGTTTTATAGCTTTCCTTATCTTAATCCGGCACGTTCTATAATTTGAATTCTTGATAAGGTCTTTTCCTATAACGCGTTTGCATTCCTGACAAATTACGAACATTTTTACAATACGAGCGATTCTCTTTTCTAAAAGACGCAGTCATTAACTCGCTGTTTTCCGATTTTGTTTCACTGTTCACTTAAATCCAATTATATAACGTACTTTTAGATATTTTATATTCAGCGCAAAGACGTATGATGCAAATTTTGTCGGTTGACAAATCCTTGCCGACGGGGTATAATACTACTGAACAATGCTGTAAATGTACTTAGCGAAATTTCCATTAGGGGATATACTTAAAGATGACGCCGAAAGAAATACTTTCAAGCAGATTTGACAAGGCCGTTTTCGGCGGCTACGACGCGGGAGAGGTTGAGGATTTCCGCACGCAGGCAGCCGAGAGTCTGGAGGCCGCGCTGAATGAAGCGGCCGCGCTTGCCCGCGAAAAGGAGCAGCTTTCAGGTGAACTGCGCCGCCTTGCGGAGCACAACAAAATCCTTGCGGCGGCCGTCAAGCAATACCGCTTCATCGAAAAGGAAATGAACGAGCTTTTGGCGGATACAAAGCGCCGCAGCCTCGCGATAATGTCCGACGCGGACGCGACGGCTGAGGAGCGGATTCGCCGCGCGCAGGAGCAGGAGCAGGAGCTTATCGAAAGCGCCAGAGAAAAGCTTTCGCGCGCAGAGAAAACGCGCAAGCTTGTTATCGACAAGACAGGCATGCTAATCGGCGGCATTTTCGCCACAATTGATAATCTTACGGAAAACCTCGGCCACGTTCAGACGCTTATCGAGGAATCCAACGGAGACATTCCGGATACGTCCTTTTTGTACGAGAGCGTTCCCGTATCGGCGCTTGAGGAGAGCGAAACGGAGGACTATTCCGAGCCTGAGGAGCCGGAGGCGGAGCCTGCCGCACCACCGGAGCCGCGCGCAGGCGTTCGCCGCGTAAAAAGACCGGCGCCTGTCCCGGAGCCGGAGCCGGAGGCTGAGGAGTATGACGGGCAAAGCGAGTCGTTCCGGTACTTCAGCAGTGCGCCGGACGCAGAGGATTTCGAGCCCCGCACAGCCGCGCCGCGCCCTGTCCGACGCGGTGAACGGCCGGAGGAGCCGGAGGAATACAGCTTTGTCGATGAGGATGTGTTTGACGAGCTGCGTCAGGAAAACGGCGACACGTCCGGCGACTACCGCGAGGATGATTTGTACAACCAGCCAAATGAGATGTTTTCCGATTTAGAAGACGCGTTCGGCAAAAACACCGGTCCGATCGGAAAGAAAAGAAAGTAAATTGCGCGAGCAGCGTTTATAAAAGCAGGAGACCTCAGCGGCCTCCTGCTTTTTTTGCAATTCGCAAACAAATTCGACCTGCCGCGACAAAAAAACGCACTTGGTGATTGATTTTTCTGCAAAACTGTAGTATAATCGGCTATAAGCAAAAAAACAGAGGGCGCGGCGCGGCAAAGAACGCCGCCGAACTCTAAGCGGCAGAGGAAGCTGAAATTTTGACTACACCGGAAACGACAACAAAAAAGCTCTCGCTTGTAATCCCGGCATACAACGAGCAGAATACGATCCTGCGCACGGTACAGGAGGCGCGTGAATTTTGCGCCGAGCATTTCGCGGACGCGGAAATAATCGTCGTAAACGACGGCAGCACCGACAAAACAGAAGAAATCCTTGCCGGGCAGAGCCTTGCCCGCGTAATTTCCTATCCCGAAAACCGGGGCAAGGGCTGCGCCGTGCGCACGGGCATTCTTGCCGCAGCTGGCGACATTGTATGCTTTACTGACGCTGACCTTGCCTACGGGCTATCACCGCTGCTGCGCGCCGTCCCGCTGCTTGCGGAGTATGACGCGGTCGTCGGCTCGCGCCGTCTTTCTGCTGAGGGCTACGGTGAATATACGCCGCTTCGCAAGCTGATGTCGCGCGTTTTTCATTTTATGACGCGGGTGTTTTCCGGCCTGAAATACGACAGCCAGTGCGGCTTTAAGTGCTTTTCGCGCGAGGCGGCGCGGGACGTGTTTACACTCACCCAAACAGACGGCTTTGCCGCCGACTTTGAGATTATGCTCCTGGCGGACAAGCTTGGTCTGCGCGTTGCCGAGCTGCCCGTGAGCATTATACGCCACGGAAATTCAAGCGTGTCGGTCGTGCGCGACTCTTTGCGCGTGTTCGCGGATTTGCGCAGGATACGCGCCAGACTGAAACGCGTTGCGGCGCCGGAAAAAACGCCGAACGAGTAAAGGCGCGCTTGTACCTAATATAGTCAATTAACTTGAAAAACGGTTCGGCTTTACGGTCTGTTTTCCGCATTGCTGCGTCGTCGTCCTTGCCTGGTTACGACACGCCTGCGTCCTCCTCCTGGCAATGCAAAAAATATCCTCGCAAATCCAAACCGCTTTTCAAGTTAATTGACTATAAAATAAAAAACCCCGCCGTGAACGCTTGTTCATGGCGGGGCTTTGGTTATTGTATCGGCAATATCTTAGCGCAGCCTACACGCCGAGCCAGCGTTCAAAGTTGCGCAGCATTGCGGCCGCCTCCGCGCGCGTCGCCTGACCCTGCGGGTCGAACATATTGTCGGACTTTCCCGCAACAATACCGGCGCCGGCACACCATCTGACGGCTTCCGCCGCGTAGGCGGATATGCTCCCCTTGTCTGCAAACGCGAGTACAGCGCTGCTTGTTACGTCCTTGCCCAGATATTTCTGCGCGTACTGATACAGCATAACGGCGAACTGCTCGCGCGTTATGTTTGCGTCCGGCGTGAAGGTCGTCGCCGACGTTCCCGCAACTACCTTGCTTGTGTAAGCCCAGGATAGCGGCTTAAAGTAATACGCGTTCTCCGGAACATCGTTAAACACCTTTTTTGCCTCGTGCGCCGGAGAGTCCGCCAAATTGTACAGAACAGTCACGAGCATTGCGCGCGTCATCGGCTTGCCGGGGCCGAACTCCGTTGCTGAAATGCCGGCAAAGAGTTTTCTTTTCAGCGCGTAGAGAACGTAGTCCATATACCACGCGTCGGGGTCGAGATCCTCAAATTCGCGCAGGACGGGATCCTTTTGCGGCGCAAAGAACAAACCGTGCTCGTCGCCGCTGCCCTCCGCCTCCAGCGCAGGCTTGTTCAGCCCGGTTATGGCGGATTCCGCCGCGAAGTAGTTATTCCGAACGTCGAGATAGCGCAGCTTGGCGTTGCCTTTCACGTCGAGCGCATTCAGGCGGTTATCGGAGCAGTCGATATATCTAAGCTCATCGTTCGGGGCAACGGAGAGTGTTTTCAGGTTGTTTTTCGCGCAGTCCAGCTCCTCAAGCACAAGGCTCTGCGAAAGGTCAAGCGCCGCGAGCTTGTTTGACGCGCAAATCAGCGTTTTCAGCCTCGTTGTTCCTGCAAGGCCGAGCGTTGCGATGCTGTTGTTTGAGCAGTCCGCATAGCCTAGGAGCATTAACCCGGAAAGATCGAGCTTTGCAAGCTTGTTATTCTCGCACCACAGCGTTAACAGCGACGTTGCGGCGGAAAGATCAAGTACGGTCAGCCCGTTGTACGAGCAGTCCAGTTCCTCAAGCAGCACGCATTTTGAAATATTGAGCGCGGTAAGCAGGTTGTGCGCGCCGTAAAGGTACACAAGCTTTGTATTTTTTGAAAGATCGAGCGTTTTAATCTGATTTCCCGTGCAGTTCAGCGTTACAAGCTTTGTGTTCTTCGCTGTAGGCAGCTCTGCCAGCTTATTGTCCGCGCAGTCAAGCAGCGTGAGCGCCGTGTTCTTAGACACGTCAAGCGCGGCAAGTGCGTTTGAAAAGCAAATCAGACTGTCAAGCTTAGTGTTTTTTGTCACATTAATCGCGGTAAGCGCATTATCCGAGCAATCAAGCGAGGTAAGCGCCGTGTTTTTGGACGTGTCAAGCGACGTGAGCTTATTGGAGCCGCAGAGCAAACTGCCGAGCTTTGTCAGCTTCGTAACGTCAAGCAAGGTTATCGCGTTGTCTCCGCAGTCCAGGTGCGTCAGCTCAAGGTTCAGCGAAACGTCAAGCGTTTTTAGCTGATTTCCGTAGCACACGACACGCTTTAGCGCGTT
>JAISTA010000046.1 GCA_031272845.1 Oscillospiraceae bacterium | reverse complement strand
CTCAAACGGCGCGAAAATGTACCCGATTCCGAGTATAACGGCCCAAATGCACGGGTGCGTTGCGAGAACGCGCACCTTACTGCGCCAGGAGGTCGCCGTGAATTGCGACAAGCCCGCTGTCCACATAACAATGCGTATCGGAATCAGGTTAATTGCGCCGTAAAACATACCTGTTTCACCGTAGAACGATTCGATTATCGGCAGACCCATAAATCCGGAGTTGTTGCAGTAGGTCGCGTATTTCGCGACTGACACCTGCTCCTTTGAAAACAGGCGGTTGCGCCACAAAAACAGGTTAAATATGCCATAGAGAAGCTGCATTCCAAATCCGACCGCGAGAATAACCGCGCCGGACTTCAGCATAGCGGCTGTTGTGTCCTTGCCGAACGACGCGAAAATATTGCACGGCAAAACAACATAGATCACGACATTTGTAATCTCCGCGCGCGCTTTCGGCGAGAGCACGCCGCGCTTGCCGAGAACATAGCCGCAGATGATAATCAGAAGTATCTCAATCTGTGTTGAGAGCATTTGCATTAGTAGAATACCTTCAATCAAAATTATACAGGCACGAAAATTAGCTTTCTCGTGCCTGTAATTAATATATAAACGAAATTTCCAAGCCGTATTCGAACAAGAAAGCCTGCGTCACAGGTGAGATCGCTTATTCCCTGCGCCGATTTTCCTTGTCCTCAAGAACAACGCCCATTGCGGTGCCGTGGTCGCTCGGAATCGGGGAGAAGCCGAATTTTGTGTAAAAGCCCTCTTTTCCCGGAGCTGACGTAAGCGCGGCCGACAAGCCCTGTCCTTTCGGGATGCTGCGGTTCAGCGCCGCAACAACGTGCTCCATCAGTCGTGTTCCGATACCGCGCCCCTGATATTCCGGGAGCACAACAACGTGCTCGATATACCACGACCACGTTCCGTCGCCGACCATACGCGCCATACCGACGGCGTTTTCTCCGTCAAACGCGCACACAGCGTATCGCGTACCGCAAACGGCGCGGGCGGCCGTCTCAGGCTCTGTTGTCGGCCAGCCGACTGAGGCGCTCAGCGCGCTGAAAACCTCCTGCGTCAGCACGCCCTCTTTGTAAACGATGTCTGCCATTGCTGCTCCTTATTTATAGTCAAACCACTTAAGCATTTCTTACACAGTCTGGTGAATCTTAACGCCGGGGCCCATTGTGCTGGCCGTAACGCAGCTCTTGATGTACTGCCCCTTTGCGGCGGAGGGCTTTGCCTTGATAATTGCGTCAATCAAAGCGGAGTAGTTGTCCGCAAGCTTTTCCGCGCCGAACGACACCTTGCCGATAGGGCAGTGGATGATATTCGTTTTGTCAAGGCGGTACTCAATCTTACCGGCCTTGATTTCCGTAATCGCCTGCGCGATGTTCGCTGATACCGTTCCGGCCTTCGGCGTCGGCATCAGACCCTTGGGGCCGAGAACCTTACCGAGACGGCCGACAAGACCCATAACGTCAGGCGTTGCGACGACAACGTCGAAATCAAAGAAGTTTTCCTTCTGGATTTTGTCTACCATATCCTGTCCGCCGGCATAATCCGCGCCCGCGTCAAGCGCTTCCTGAACGCGCTCTTCCTTGCAGAACACGAGAACGCGGCGCGTTTTGCCTGTTCCGTGCGGCAGGACAATCGCTCCGCGAACCTGCTGATCCGCGTGACGGCTGTCAACGCCGAGACGCACGTGCAGCTCGACTGTTTCGTCAAACTTCGCCGGAGCGGCCTTGATGACCAGGCCAAAGGCCTCCTGAGCGTCGTACTGGGTGAGCTTGTCGATTAATTTCGCGCTCTCTTTATATTTCTTTCCTCTGAACATATCAAAAAACCTCCTTATTCCGCAACCGTAATGCCCATGCTGCGCGCCGTTCCCGCAATCATGCTCATTGCCGCTTCAACTGAGCCCGCGTTAAGGTCGGGCATCTTCAACTCCGCGATTTTGCGCAGGTCGTCCTTCGAAATCTGCGCGACCTTGTCGCGCTGCGGAATGCCAGAGCCCTTTTCGATCTTGCACGCTTTCTTCAAAAGAATAGGCGCGGGGGGCGTTTTTGTGACAAAGGTGAAGCTTCTGTCAGCGTAAACCGTGATAACGACCGGGATTCTAAGTCCGTCATCCTTTGCGGTGCGCTCGTTGAACTCCTTTGTAAAGGCGGGGATGTTAACGCCGTGCTGACCGAGTGCCGGTCCGACCGGGGGAGCCGGCGTAGCCTTTCCCGCCGGGATCTGGAGCTTGATATATCCAGTAATTTTTGACTTGGATGGAGCCATTGGTCCAAACCTCCGAATGTAAAGAATTAATGCCGCTAAGGCATTTATATTGTTATTAAACCGCCGGAAAGCGGCGGTGCGGCGGCAAATTTGCCGCGTTTGCCTATACTATTGCGCGCACACTTCCGCGCAGGCCGCGCCCTTTTACATCAGGGACAAGCCTCGCCGAAATTGCGGGCAAACGTGTACAGGACTTCATTACAGCGCTTTTTCGTGACGAAACAAACGCTTTAAGCTTCGCGCTTAATCTGCGAAAAGCTCAGCTCGACAGGCGTTTCGCGCCCGAACATGGAAACAATAACAATCGCGCTCTGACGAGCCGCGTCAACCTGCACGATTACGCCGTTCTGACCTGAGAGCGGGCCGTCCAGAACGACGACAGCCTCGTCTACCGCAAAGTCTGCCTTAGCGTCAACCTTAACAGGCGTATCGGAATCGAGACCCATTTTTTCGATTTCAGCGGGTGTGAGCGGAACTGCGGTCGTCTGCGTTCCGATAAAACCGGTTACGCCGCGCACGTTCCGCACAAGATGCCAGGACTCGTCG
>JAISTA010000237.1 GCA_031272845.1 Oscillospiraceae bacterium | reverse complement strand
CTACGCCCTCAATCGCTGCTATTTTATCAATTTGTTCTTGCGTCAATGAGGGAAGCGTCTCTGAGTCTATTGGTCTGTAAAATTCAAGCATTTCTTCCATTTCGGCAGCGCTGTTGTTTCCTGTCGTGTCTACATTTACCAAAGCGATAGCCCTGTTCGTCAGGGCATTTACCAACGCCTCAAATTTTTCTTTGCTGTCTCCGTATATACTAACGGACAGTATCACAAACGCCGTAACCGCCGCGGTTATCAGCGTAAATACCCGCCGCAGCCACTTGTCGCCGATTCTCCTGCCGTTGTAAAACCGCACAAACCTAAAAAAACCGCCCTTTTGCGGCAGTGTTATTTTCTTTTCCGGAGCCGGCGCGCTATCCGGCGCACTGCCGGAGGCCTCAAGCCCGCAGTCCTTGATTTCGTACAGCAAATCGGCGTATTCCGCCACCTTGTCGTCGTGCGAAACAATGATTACGGCTTTCCCCATTTCGTGCGCCAATTTTTGCAGAAGCGCGAGAACTTCAACGGTATTTTCATTGTCCAGCGCCGCCGTAGGCTCGTCCGCGAGTATTATATCCGCGTCGTTCGCCATAGCCCGCGCAACGGCAAGGCGCTGCTCCTCTCCGCCTGAAAGCGTGTCAGGAAAGTCGCCGGCAAGCTCAGTCAGCCCGACAAAAGACAGAAGCTCGTCCGCGCGCGCCGAAGCCGCTTCCTGCGGCATCCCCGCCGCGAGCATAGGCACAAGCAGATTGTTTTTTGCGTTCAGATTGTCCAGTAAATTGCTCTGCTGGAACACAAAGCCGATATGCCGCAGGCGGAATTCCGCCTTTTGCGTCTCTGAAAACGCCGCGACGTCCTGATTATTATATGTATAAGAAAAATCCCGCGCGGACTGCATTAGCCCCAAAACATTCAGCAGGGACGTTTTCCCCGACCCGGATTTTCCGCGAATTACAGAAACGGAGCCCGACGGAAAGTCAGTCGAGACGTTTTTCAGAATCTCGCGCTTGCCGTAGGTTATGGATAGGTTTTTTATGGACAGCATAGGTGTTGCCTCCTTGTTGTTAAAAGCTGTGCGCCGGCGGTTGCCGGCGCACAATAAAATTAAAGTGATCCCAATTTTGTATTCCACACATTCGGCTTTGCAAACATATCTGTTCTTGAATAATCAACGCCTGTATATGTATATCGCTTTCCAACGCTGCCATTTGAAAAATAATAATCAGTAGCCATAGATCTAGATGTAATTTGCGTATTCGTAAAGTCTGATTGATACGCATCTACTTGAGATATGCTGGTAGTGATGTAAATGCTGCCTCCGCCTGTATAATAACCTTGATAAGCAATTATCATTGTTGCGGTTGCCGGATTTGCATACCCGCTGCTCACATCAAATTTGTTTCTATGAACAGACGTTTTGTTCACCGCCCCCGCACTAATGCCCAGCGCCCCGGTCAGGGTAAGCGCCGCCAATACCAACACGAGCATTCTTCTAACTTTCTTCATTAGGTTTCCACCTCTCAAAATATATTCGAAGAGAAAACGAAAGAGGAACCCTTTCAGGCCCCTTTCAGGCCCCTTTCAGGCCCCTTCTGTACTTAATTGTAACACAACTGAAATAGAATGTCAAGCACTTTTTTGCGCTTTTTAGATAAAATTTTCAAATATTTCTCCAAATTTCGCCGCGTTGTGTATTTCTACATATCGCGCCCGCCGGCAGGAAACCCGGCGCCCCGATTGGCGCGCCCGGCAAAACCGCGCTCCCCCGCAAAAGCCAATACCGCCTCCAAAAAAAATTTCTTGACTTAAGGCGCGTTGTATTATATAATTAACTTAATTACAACGTAATTCATTTCGGAGGAATCAAATGACTGTAAAAAAGCTTGAAGCCCTGCAAATTGAAGAGGACGGAAAGGTTCGCGTCTTGCATCAGGGAGACATCGTCTCGGTAGAATATAAGCACGAGTGGACGGGCGAGCCCCAGCGCGCTGAGGGCGCAATTGCAAAGTCCGACGCGCGCGACGAGCTGCGTATCAATACAAATGAAGCGCTCTCAATGTCCCTTTCCATACCGTTCGGCAATCTCATCAAGATTAACTGAGGTAAACCCTCAAAAGCAAATCAGCCGCAGGATTTTTTCCCGGCTGATTTGTTTTTGCGGGCGGCGCAATGTCATCTCACGAAGCAAAACAAGGCACACTAACCCTAGTCGCAACGCCTATCGGCAACCTCGGCGATATTTCGGCGCGCGCGCTGGAGGCTCTGTCCGCCGCCGATTTCATCGCCTGCGAGGATACGCGCGTATCGCTGAAGCTGCTGACGCATTTCGGCATAAAAAAGCCGCTCGTGTCCTACTATGAGCACAATAAGGAATACAGCGGCCGCGCAATAATCACCCGCGTTCTGGCGGGTGAGAATTGCGTGCTTGTCTCGGACGCGGGCAACCCCTGCGTGTCAGATCCCGGGGCGGAGCTTGTCGCGTCCGCGCGCGAGGCGGGTATTGCGGTTTCGGCTGTTCCGGGCGCCTCCGCCGTGATAACGGCAGTCGCGCTGTCCGGACTGCCTGGCAGGTTCTGCTTCGAGGGCTTTTTGTCGGTGAATAAGCGCACCCGGCGCAGTCATTTAGCTGAGCTGCGCGAGGAAACGCGCACTATGGTGTTTTACGAGGCTCCGCATAAGCTTTTGCGCACACTGGCGGATTTCCAAGAGACCTTCGGCGACCGCAAGGTTGTTATCTGCCGGGAGCTGACGAAAAAATTCGAGGAGGTCATAGCAACGACCGTCTCGGCCGCAATTGAAAGGTACACGCAAGCCGCGCCAAAGGGCGAGTTTGTCCTTGTCGTCAGCGGCAAGCCGTCAGAAAAGGCCGGCGCAGACGACTCCGACCCTGCGGCCGCGCTGCTAGAGGCCGCCGCACTTGCAAAGCGGCTGATTTCCGAGGGAACGGCGCCGGCCGCCGCCGCAAAGGAAGCGGCAAAGCGCTTTCAGGCGGACAGGCAGGCGGTTTACAGACAAATCACGGGCAAATAGCCGCGCAAAGCGCCGCGTTTTTGCCGCGCAAATTATTTCCACTATTTGGTGCGGCGTTTTCTGAAATTTTTTGTTGACAAAAAAGCTCGTTTTTATTATAATAAACAGGCTATGCACCTTTAGCTCAGTTGGTAGAGCAACTGACTCTTAATCAGTGGGTCCAGAGTTCGAGTCTCTGAAGGTGTACCAAATTTCCTCTTGCACATCATGTGTGAGAGGATTTTTACTAACGAGGCACGCCACATGCTTACCCAACTCCAGACTCTTGACGAACGCATTCTTCTTTTCCTTCAGCGCGTGTTCAAATGCGCGTTTCTCGACGCGGTCATTCCTCCGATTACGCACCTTGCGGACGGCGGCGCGGTTTGGATCACAGCCGCCGTTCTCCTGCTGATTTTCTATCGCGGCAGAACGCCTGCTTCCGCGCATCCGCGCCTTACTCTCTCAAGATACGGAGCCTACGGGCAAAATCCCGGCGTGCCGTCTTATCCGAACAGGCTGCTCGGACTAATGCTCGGCGGCGCGCTGATTATAGGCCTGCTTATCGGGAATCTGCTGCTGAAAAATGTGTTTGCCCGCGCCCGCCCGTACGACGTGCTGCCGTATGACAGCCTTAAGCTTTTGATAAGCAAGCCGCACGATTTCTCGTTCCCCTCCGGACACACGCTGCATTCCTTTGCCGGAGCGACCGTGCTGTT
>JAISTA010000220.1 GCA_031272845.1 Oscillospiraceae bacterium | reverse complement strand
AACGCGTCAAGTACCCGGCAAGGCCGGCGGGGCAGAGCCCCCGCCCTACAGCCTCGCAGTAAAGTCAAGCAACCGCACAACGCAAAGCTCCCCTCAAGAAAATTTTCTCCCCTTTCCGCGACTTACTTATTGACTTCCGGCGAAATTTCGGTTAAAATCATCTTATAGTATATTAGGCGGCAATTACCCGAACGCCGCCAAGCCTTAAATCAGAGGAATTATAAATTATGGACGCTTCCGATTATCAAAAATATGAAGACAAAATGGACAAAACGCTCGCCACTCTCGAAAGCGCGTTTGCGACAGTCCGCGCGGGACGTGCCTCCGCTGCGGTTTTAGAGCATATCCGGGTTGACTATTACGGCCAGCCGACTCCCATTACGCAAATCGGCACGGTCGCCGTGCCCGACCCGCGCACAATCACAATAACTCCTTGGGACGCAAAAACGCTCAAGGACGTTGAAAAGGCCATACTCGCCTCAGATCTCGGAATAAATCCGCAGAACGACGGAAAGCTGCTGCGAATCAACTTCCCGCAGCTCACGGAGGAGCGCCGCCGCGAGCTTGCAAAGCAAATCGCAAAGTACGCGGAGGAAGCGAAGGTTTCAGTGCGCAATGTCCGGCGTGACGCGCTGGACGATTTTAAGGCCGCGAAAAAAAAGGCCGAGATAACGGAGGACGATTTGAAGGACGCGGAGCGCGACCTGCAAAAGCTTACGGAAAAATTTGTCAAGCTTATCGAAAACGCCGAGGAGAAAAAGTCTAAGGAGCTGCTCTCGCTGTAGCTCCGGCGGCGGTTAAAGCCGTGAAAATTCGGGAATAACTCAATAAATAAGCTTATCCCGCACTGCGGACAAAAAACGCCGCTGTATTAATTTATCAGAAGGTAAACCAAAAATGTACAAAATAAAGCTGCTGAACAAAATATCACCGTTCGGTATCAACAGGCTGGACCGCGCAAAATACATCGTGTCGGAGGACGTTGAGGAGCCCGAGGCGATTCTTGTGCGCTCGGCAAAAATGCACGGCTACGCGTTTGAGGACAATCTGCTTGCGATTGCCCGCGCCGGAGCCGGAACAAACAATATCCCGGTTGCGGACTGTGCGGAGCGAGGAATCGTGGTGTTCAACACGCCCGGCGCGAACGCCGACGCGGTTAAGGAGCTTGCTCTTGCGGCGCTTCTGCTGTCCTCCCGCGACATTCTCGGCGGAATTGACTGGGTAAAGACGCAGGCGGGCTTGGAAGACGCTGTCGCGGCAAACGTAGAGGCCGAAAAGGCGAAGTTCGTCGGCCCTGAGCTCGGCGGAAAAAAACTCGGCGTTATCGGGCTCGGCGCAATCGGCGCGAAGATCGCGAACGACGCGGTACACCTCGGAATGGAGGTTTACGGCTACGACCCGTACCTGTCGGTAGACGGCGCGTGGCGTTTGCGCGCAAACATCCATCACGCGCGCGACCTTGCGACGATTTACCACAACTGCGACTATATCACGATCCATGTTCCGTATACGGACGCGACGCACGAGTTCATAAACCGGGACGCGATTGCCCAAATGAAGGACGGGGTCAACATCATAAACCTCGCCCGCGCGGAGCTCGTCTGCGACGACGATATTCTCGCGGGAATCGCGGCAGGCAAGGTACACCGCTACGTCACTGATTTCCCGAACGGGAAAACGGCGGGAGCGCCCGGTGTTATCGCGGTGCCGCACCTCGGCGCCTCAACGCCGGAGAGCGAGGACAAGTGCGCCGTTATGGCGGCGGACCAGCTTGCCGACTACATTGAAAACGGCAACATCATAAATTCCGTAAATATGCCGCGCGCAGTTATGGAGCGCGCGCCCGGAACAAAGCGCGTCTGCCTGTTCCACCAAAACATACCCGATATGATTTCGAGAACGACGCACGTTTTGTCCGCGCACGGGCTGAACATTGAGAACATGTTCAACACCGCGATAAAGGGCTACGAGCTTGCGTATACTATGATAGACTATTCGGGCGAGGGCGACGGCATTTTGACGGAGCTGCGCACAATTGAGGGAGTGCTACGCGCGAGAATCGTGTAGAGCCGCGCAGGGTTTGGATATATACTTTCGTATCCGAGCCGGGCGGGGAACGCCGCCTTAGCTGAATAACAAACAACAGCTCTGCCGGAGGTGCACTTCCGCAGAGCTGTTTGTGTAAAATTTTGTGCCGTCGATAGCTTGTTCCCGAACGGCACAGCGGTTGTACTGAGCCTTACAGCGGTTGCAGGGAAAGTTGCCAAAGGTTCGCTTTTGGGCTTATGCGGGCGCAGACGCGCAAGTGTACGCTTCGCGCGTCAGATACTGACAGAGCTGACGGCTGATGGGCTTGCGCCCTATGTGCCAGGTGCACGTATCGGCGGACGGCTGCGGAATTTGGCGAAGCCTCCCGCACCGCGCTCGTAATAGCGCCCGCAAAATCGGACGGGCAGAGCGCCGTTTGGTTTATTCCGATTAAAAAATATAAAAATTTTCAGCGTCTTTTGGTGTTTTGCACTTGCATTTTGCAAGTACAGCGTATATAATGGTTACAGCATACCTTAATCAAAATTTCAGCGATGGTTTTATCCGCTGCGCGGAGGAATTATGTCCGGAGATTACATCTCTCAAATAACAGATGCCGAGCACAGCGCGGCGAAAACAATACGGCTGGCGGAAGAAGAGGCGCAAAAAATAGCCGAAGCCGCGCGGGAAGATGGCGAGGCCGCTTTAGCACGCGCGCTTGCCGCCGAAAAGAAGAAAAAAGACGAGGAAGAGTCTATTTTGCGCGCGGAGGCGCAGTATTCGGGTGAAAAAGCGCGGTCTGTGGCCCTGTCCCGCGCGGCGGCGATCCGCGCGAAGGCCGAAAGCCGCTTTCCCGCGTTTGCCGAGCTTGTCGTCAACACGATACTTGAAAAATAGGCGCATTTCATTATGATTGCTCAGATGAAAAAACTAACGGCGGTCGTCCCCGCGAAAAAACGCGCGGGGCTTTTGCGCGGACTGTCGCGTCTGCGCGCGGTTCAGCTGCGTCAGCCGCAGTTTGAGGATGATACCGCCGAAAAGACCGCGCTGCGTGCGCCCCAAGTCCGGGAAACACCGGAGGACGCGCGTGTTTTTGCGCGTGCGGTTGAGATAATCACAAAGCACAGAACGGGAAAAGCAAAGGGCGGTTTTTTCACGCCGCTGCCCGAGGTTTCGATCGAAGAGTTTTTTGAGCGCCGGGACGGGCAGTATGAGCTGTATCTCGAGTACGCGCGGGAGATCGTCCGTCAGGATACGCGTTTGCGGTATCTTCTTGCGGAAACAGGACGGCTTGACGCCGAGATAGCGTCGCTTGAGCCGTGGGCCGCCTCCGCCGTGCCGCTCCAGTTTGCCGGAACAAAAACAACAAAGGCCGCGAGGTTTACGTGCCCCGCCTCTGTTACGCTGACGGCGCTTGAAGAGGCTGCTGCGGACGCAACTGCGCTTGCGCAGCTGACTGAAATTTCCTCCGGGGAGGAGCTGCGCTATCTTGTTTTGATCGCGCAGACGCAGGTGTTTGACGAGGCGGCCGCCGCAATCAAGGCGCTCTCCTGCTCCGAGGCGCACTTTCGCGACACTACGGGAACCGCCTCTGAAAATATACGCATTCTGCGCGACAAAAAGGCGGACGGCATAAGCGAGGCGAATTTCATTGCCTCCCGCCTTGAATATGAGGCAAAGCACCTTGACGAGCTGCGCCTTTTCGCCGACATTTCAGCGACCGAGGAAGCCCTTTTGCGCTCTGAAAACGAGCTTTACGAAACAGAGGCGACGGCCGTTGTTTACGCGTGGTATGAGGCCGAGTACGAGGAGCAAATCCGCGAAGTACTTGTGAGCCGCGGCGCGGCGTATGCCTTTGAGACAATTTCCGAGGAAGAATTCCCGGAGGTTCCGGTAAAGCTCAAAAGCGGAGGGCTTGCGCGTCCGCTCAATATGGTTACGGACATGTACGCCCTGCCGGTTTACGGCACGATTGACCCGAATCCGCTGATGCTGCCGTTTTTTGTTCTGTTCTACGGAATGATGATGGCCGATATGGCTTACGGAATCATAATGTTCATTCTCGGCCAGCTCGTTTTGTCCAAGAAAAAGCCGGACTCCGGAATGTACAATTTCTTTGGCCTTATGCGCCTGTGCGGCGTTACGACATTTATTTTCGGCGTAGTTACAGGCTCGTTTTTCGGCGACGCAATCTTCAAATACGCGGAGCTGCTTAATCCCGAAACGACGTTCACGGCCTTTCCGTGGCCGACGTTTGATATGCTCAAGGGCAACAACACTCTTATGGTGCTTATCGCGGCGATGGGGCTGGGCGTTGTCCAAATAGTCACGGGTATGGCGATAAAGTTTGTACAAAC
>JAISTA010000156.1 GCA_031272845.1 Oscillospiraceae bacterium | reverse complement strand
ATACGCTGCGGCGGCAGGTTGCGGACGGCAAAACCTCCCACGCATACCTCTTTGTCGGCACGCGCGGAACGGGCAAAACCTCCTGTGCTAAAATCCTTGCGCGCGCGCTTAACTGCGAAAACCCGCGCGGCGGCGAGCCTTGCAACGAATGCGAGGCCTGCCGGTCGGTGCTCTCCGGGAGCGCGACTGACGTTACGGAAATGGACGCGGCCTCAAACAACCGTGTGGACGATGTGCGCCAGCTCCTTTCTGAAAGCGTGTTTTTGCCTGCGCGGCTGAAAAAACGCGTGTATATTATCGACGAGGTGCATATGATGACCGGCAGCGCGTTTAACGCTCTGCTGAAAACGCTTGAGGAGCCGCCGGAGCACCTTGTGTTCATTCTGGCGACGACGGAGCTGCGCAAAATACCCGCGACGATAACCTCGCGCTGCCAGATATACCCGTTTGCGCGGCTGACGGACGAGGTTATTGCCGAAAGACTGCGCGAGGTCGCCGAAAAAGAAAGCCTTGAGCTGACGGAGCCCGCAGCGGCCGTCATCGCGCGGCTTTCTGACGGCGCAATGCGCGACGCGCTTTCGATACTCGACCAAGCGGCCTCCGTTTCGCCGATAACAGACGAGGCCGTGCGCCAGCTTGTCGGCCTGCCGTCAGCCGGGAGCCTGACAGAGCTGCTGTCAGCTATCGCGCAGCGCAAGCTTGCCCCGGCGATTGAAATGCTGACGCGGGTTTATACCTCCGGGAGCGACATTTCGTCTGTGTTTGACGAACTGCTCGGCATTTTGCGCGACCTGTTTGTGTACGAAAAAAGCGGTCAGACGCAGCTTTGCACCTCCGGCGCAAGCGCCCGTGAGATTGACGAGCTAAAGAGTCTGATTCCGGCGGACCGGTGCCTTTATCTGCTGTCTCAGATCTCTGAAACACGCGGAAAATTCACAAAATCGCGGTATGACAAGGTCATTGCGGAGATACTTCTCGCGCGGCTTGTCTCCGAAAGCGCGGTGACTGACGGCGGGGAGGAAGTGCTGCTGTCCCGCCTGTCGGATATTGAAGCGCGGATGCAAAAAGCGGTTTCAGCCGCGCCTGTACAGGCTGCCGCACCGCGCCAAGCCGCGGCGCAGCGGGAGACGGCTGTACCCGCGCAATCAGAAGACGCTCCGCCTTTTGACATACCCGGCGACAGGCCGCCCTATGACGATACGGACAGACCGCCGTACGACGACGCGGATCGTCCGCCGTATGATGACGACGACGCGCCGCCCTTTGATATGCCGGTAAAGCAAAGCTTTGCCGCGCCGCGCCGCGAGCCCCAAAGAGCCGCCGCGCCTGAAAGACCGCCGCGCGAACCCGCACCTGTGCGCGCCGCCCCGTCAGCAGTTGTTGCGGAGGACGCGGAGCTCAAGCAAAAGATACTTGCGCTGCTCGAAAGGGGCGTTGCACAGCCGCTTTCTAGCACCGTATTTGCAAATGAGGGCGGGGTGTTGACTCTGTACAGTGAAAACGCGTTTTTGGAGAATGTGTTTAAGCTTAACGCGGAGGCTGTCCGCGCGGCGGCCGAAAAGGTGTTCGGCGCGCCGACTGCGGTTATGTTCAAAAAGGAAAAGCGCGCGGCAACAGCTGCTGCGGCCGTGCGTCCGGCGGAGGAGACGGAGCCCGCCGAAAACAAGGACGACGGCGAGTTCGGGAATTTGTTTGATTTCGGGGATATACTGACGGTCGAGGAGTAGTCGGCTGTGAGAACAAGGAGTAAGCAAAATGCTTGAAATCAAGGCTCTTGTGCCTGAGCTTGTCTCCGACTATCTTGATTTTTTTGACAACCGCGCGTTTTCGGACGGCACCCCCAACGGCCCTTGCTACTGCACCTCTCCCAATATGGACATATCGCAAATATATCAGATGGTAAGCGAGTTCGGCACTGACGCAAAAGGCGTAATTCGCAGGTACGCTGTGAAATTGCTGGATGAAGGCAAAATACACGGATATTTGGCGTTTGACGGCGGAATGCCCGTTGGGTGGTGCAACGCCGGCGACCGAAACAGCTATGCCGGTATAGACAATTTTACCGGGATTATCCCCAAAGATGTTTGCGGCAGGACCTTGTCAGTCGTATGCTTTGCGATTGCGCCGGAATATCGCGGGCAGGGCGTAGCCGCAGCACTGCTCAACCGAGCAATCGCCGACGCTGAAACGGCGGGCTTTGCCGCCGTTGAGGGTTACGCAAGGCTGCAAAAGGAGCGCGCGGACTATGACTACAACGGGCCTGTCAGGCTGTATGAGAAAGCGGGGTTTGTTGAAGCTCAAAGGCAGAACGGCAGGGTTCTTATGCGAAAATATCTAAAGCAGTGAGATTTTCAGCGGCACAAAATAATGGCGGACAAAAAAAGACAAGGCAAACCGGGCCTTGTCTTTTTTTCGAAAACGCAAGCAGTCATAAAAGCTGTTTTGAACCACTATACAGCAACGCGGCACAAATTCCAGCTCAAAAAAATACGCGGCTGACTCTTTCGAGCCGGCCGCGTGTGCAAAAGGATAAGCTATGATGTGATTATATCACCCTCTGGCCGCGTCGTTTGTCGAATCCTGCGGCGGCAATAAATTATTTTTTCGCCGCAGCAGACAGACAAGCAGCCCCGCCGCCGTGACGACGGAAACCGCCTCCGACACGCGGTATGACGCGGGCGCGCGGTATTTGATCTCCGGTACCGGCTCCCCGGGCGCGGCCGTTACGACGCAAAGGCCAATATCATTAGCCGAAAGCGTGCCTGAGGTTGAGTATAGTCCGGGATAGTAAAGCTGTGCAAAGGTGTACGTCGCTCCGTCAACCAGCGGATAATCGGACTTGTCCTGCTCAAAATACCACGCTGTCGCGTGGCTGCCGCGCGGCAGATATTCGCCCCCGCCGATTGAGCTGCCGGCAGCGTTTTCGCCGAGCTTAACGAACGTAGCGTCATAAGAGGCGTACAGACTGTGATACGGCAATAAAATCGCGAAGGCGGCAATCAGAACCGCGGCAAAAGTCCTGCCTCGGTTTTTTTCGGTAAAAAACACTGCGGGAATGAACACGGCGGCAAACACAGCCGCAATTGATAGGTACCGCCACGGAAACTGGATTTTACCGATAAATCCGCCAAGCAGCGGGATGTAGCTTACGGCGCCCCACGGAAACAGCACCGTCGTGACCAAAAGCGTAAGCGTGAGCGCGATAAAAATACCTGTTTCAAAGCGGCGGCTCACGAGTAAAGCTGCGGATTCCCGGCTTTTGACGGCGCGCCTGTAAATAAAAACCCCGATTGCGACGAAGGGCAGCGGGCCGAGCGACATCGGCATAGGCTCCAGTACGGAGTCCAGCTGTTCTGCCAGGCCGTAGAAATTATTATAAAAAATCTGCCACAGCTCATTGGGATACAGCGCGTAGCCAAGCAAATTGCCGATATGCGGAGACGAGATGTACATATTAATCTCCCGCGACGTAACTAGCATCGGCACGATAACCCAGGCGTTCAGCAGCAGAAACAGCCCCGCCGTCACGCAAAGGGCCGCGATTTTATACGGAGCCTTCAGCAGCCTTTTGATATTTACAAGCAGGAACACGGCGCACACTGTTCCGACTGTTACGAGAGACAGCAAATGGCAGTTTGCAATCCCGGAAAAAGCAATCAGCAGATACAGCACTCCCCGTTTTGTTTCGGTTTTATCCTGAAACACTATTGCGTACATCCCCAAAAGCACAAGCGGGAAAAACCCCATCGCCGTGTATTCGCCGACAGCGCCGCGCAGCAGCACATTGACGACGCGCCAGAAGCCAAGCGTGTATACGCAGGCTGCCAGCAAACCGTAAACGCGGCTTTTTGACCGCTCCTCAGGTGACAGCACATAGCCGAACAGCCGCGAAAAGGCAAAGTAGGCGACAAACGCCGTCGCGACAGCTACAAGCGCCGCGTAGGCCTCATACGCGATTACGGCGGGAATGCCGGCAAGCCGCAGCAGCGCGGGAAAATACAAACACAGCGGCGGATACATCGTCGCGTCTCCGTAGCCGAAGCCGTTCAGGAAATACGAGTTGTACCGCACGGGAAGCTGCCTGTCGCGCAGTCCCTGCGCTATGCCCTCAATCCGGCTCAGGTGAAACGACAGGTCGTGCTGATACTTCAGATAAAACGGGTTGAACAGCGGCGAGATGGAAAACAGAGCGGCAAAAATCAGCAGCGCGGCGATAAGCGCCTTTTCATGGGGATTTCTTTTTTGGTCAAGTCTTGTCATAGCGGCAGACGCTCCTCAATCGTCGTGCGGACGCGCCCGTCGTAAAACCTGACAAGCAGCGCGCCGCCCGGCACAGCGGCCTTTGCCGAGGTCACAACGCTGCCGTTTTCGTCCTCCGCAACGGCGTAGCCGCGCGCAAAGACGGCCAGCGGAGAAAGCGAGTCGGCGCGCGCGGCAAGCAGGCGCAGCTTCTCGCCGTTTTGGCTGACGGCCGACTGCATTCCGGCCAGAAGCTGCTCTGACAGCCTGTCGATCTGCTGACGCTTTGTGTCAAGCAGTCCCTCCGGAGACGAAAAGGAGCGGCTGTTTTTGGCATACTCGATTGTCTGGCGCGCAAGGCGCAGCTTTCCGTCAAGTCCGCGCGCAAGACGGCGGGAAACCGCCTGAAGTCCGGAAAGCACCGCGTTTTGGTCGGGCACGGCAAGCTCCGCCGCGTTTGACGGCGTTGCTGCGCGAAGATCCGCGACAAAATCCGCAATCGTAAAGTCCGGCTCGTGCCCGACGGCGGAAATCACAGGAATTTCCGAAGCGTATATTGCGCGGGCGAGCCCCTCGTCGTTGAACGCCCACAAATCCTCGGCGGAGCCTCCGCCGCGTCCGCAAATAATCACGTCCGCAATCGGGTAACGGTTCACGTACTTAATCGCGCCGATAAGCTCGCGCGGCGCTTCCTGCCCCTGAACGCGCACGGGCAATATTATAACGCGCGTCATTGGCCAGCGGCCGCGCAAAACGCGTATAATATCGCGCACGGCGGCGCCCGTGGAGCTTGTGATCACGGCGATTGCGTCAGGGTAGCGCGGAATCGGCTTTTTGTGCGAGACATCAAAAAGCCCCTCCTGCGCGAGCTTTGTTTTCAGGCGCTCAAACTCGAAAAAAAGAGCGCCGAGTCCCTCCGGCTCAAGGCGCGACGCGATGAGCTGATACGACCCGCTCTGCGGATAGACGTCTATTTTGCCGCCGACAATGACGGACATGCCGTTTTCAGGGCGGAACTTAAGTCCGCCGGCCGCGCCGCGAAACATCGCGCAGGAGATTCGGCTGCCCGCGTCCTTTAGGGAAAAGTAGCAGTGGCCGGACTGGGCGTTTTGCTTAAAATCCGAAATTTCGCCGCGCACGAGTACGTTTTTCAGGCTGTCGTCCCCGGTCAGACGCGTGCGGATATACGCCGTCAGCTGTGAAATTTCAAGTATATTTGCGGCGGGCTCGCTCATTTCTCACCTTTTTCGGCGCGCACATACGAGCCGAGAACGCCGTTTATAAACGGCACGTTCTCTTCCTCGTCAAACTCACGCGCAATTTCCAGCGTCTCGTTTATGACGACGGCCTCAGGGCTGTCCGGCAGCTTCAGCGTCAGCTCAGCAACGGCTGTGCGAAGGCAGGCACGCGCCGCGGCGGACACGCGCTCAAGCCTCCACCCGGTAAGATGCTGTGAAAACGCGCCGTCTGTTGCCTCAAGGTCGGACACCGCTTGCGACACAAGTGCGTATATGTATTCGAGGGTTTTCGCGTCCGGGTATTTTTCGAAAACCGCGTCCTCGCTCTTTAACGTTGAGAAATAAAGCGGCTCAAAAAAATCGTCCAGCACGTTTTCGAGTGTAGGCGGCGCTGCGTCATTTATGCCGCAGTCGAGAAGCCGCCCCTCGGCGACGGCGAAAATCAGCATAAATGCGGTTTTTCTTGCGTTAACTCTTGTCATTAAGGTGTGTCTTAGGCTCCAGTGTGTTCGGTGACGCGGCTTTTCAGCAGTACAAATTTTTGGAATTGCAAGTATTTTGCCGCGCGTTTTGGAAAAGCCGTATTACTCAAATCGAACGCGCGTAACTCGGACATTGACCTGCTTCGGCTTAACTCCGCAGGCAACCTGCACGGCGGACGACACGGCAGACTGCACGGCGGCGGCCACCTCGGGAATCCTTTTGCCGATCAAAACGGCGATAGACAGGTTAATTACGGCTTCCCCGTCCGAAAAACAGACATTTATGTGCTGCGCGTTGCGGCGGCGCTCCTCTGCGGTGCCCTTGCCGAGAATAGCGGTTGGCTCTGCAACGCCGTCTGTTTCGGCAGCGGCATTCAGCGCGACGAGCGCGATTATATC
>JAISTA010000080.1 GCA_031272845.1 Oscillospiraceae bacterium | reverse complement strand
CGACGCCGGCAAGCGCCTGCGCGTCCTCCAAACGCTCCAGCTCGGCCTCGTTTGTCACGGTGCCCTTTATCATACCCAAAAATGTGTCGCGGAGTGATTTTGCCTCGCCCACCGTTTTCCCGGACAAAAGCTCCGTCAAAAAGGCGGCGGAGGCCTGCGATATGGCGCATCCCTGCCCGACATACGAGCAGTCTGTAATTACAATGTCGTCCGGCACCTCGGCAAGAGTGGCATAGCTCTTTTTCGTGTCAAGCGCCAGCTGAACCGCAATTTCGTCTCCGCAGGAGGGGTTGAACCCTGAGAGCGTGAAATAAGCGTCGGGAATTTCACGGCGGTTTGTTTTGTCGCGCGCCGCGTCGGTTATTATTTGGGTGTAGATAGAATTGATTGACATGGCTATACGGTCCTTGGCGTTTTTGTCAGGAAAGAATATGCCTCACGCAGCGCGTGAGTCAGCGCGTCTACGTCAGACGCGTCGTTGTAAATGCCGAGACTTGCCCGCAGTGTCGCGCGAAACGGCACGCCGAGATAGTCCAGCAGCGGGTGGGCGCAGTGCTTGCCCGCCCGCACGCAGACGCCGTATTCGGACAGAACCGTCGCCGCGTCGTGCGGGTGAACGTCGTTCATTGAAAAAGACACGACGCTTGCGCGGGGAGAAACCGGGTTAGGAATTGTCAGCGTAATAAACGGTAACTTTGCCAGCTCCTCGACAAGGTAACGCATAACGGCGGTTTCTTCCTCCGCAATCGCGCCGTAGCCGAGGTTTTTGATGTAACGCACAGCCTCCGCAAGTCCCGCCGCGCCGGATACATTTTGTGTGCCGGCTTCAAATTTGTACGGTACAGGCGAATACGTCGTGAGCGTCTCCGTCACGTCGTCTATCATATCGCCGCCGGTGAGAAACGGAGGCATTTTGTCCAAAAGCTCTTTCTTGCCGTACAAAACGCCGATTCCGAACGGTCCGTACATCTTGTGAGCCGAAAAAACAGCTAAATCGCAGTCCAGCGCGCGAACGTCAAGCTTCTCGTGAGCGACGCTCTGCGCCGCGTCAAGTATGACAACAGCGCCTACGCTGTGCGCCTTTTGTGTGAGCTTTTCAACAGGCAGGCGCAGTCCCAGCACGTTTGACACTGTCGCGAACGAAACAATGGCCGTTCCCGCGTCGATTTTCGTTTCAATTTCGGAGTCCGGAATTTCGCCGGTCTGCTTGTCGCAGTACAAAAACCGCAGCTCAAGGCTGTTGGACTTTGCAAAGCGCTGCCACGGAACAAAATTCGAGTGGTGCTCTGAAATCGGAATTACGATGTTGTTTTTCGTCTTGTCCTGAAACAAAACAGGCGGCAGCGTGAACGCGATAAGGTTCAGGCTCTCCGTCGCGTTTCGCGTGAAGACGACCTCTTCTGTCTCGGCGTTTATGAATTCCGCGACTGTGCGCCGCGCGTCCTCATATTCCTGCGTGGCGCGCACACTGAGCGTGTATATACCCCGGTGGGGGTTTGCGTTGTTGTATATGCTGCTGCGCTCTATCGCGGAAAGCACCGCCGACGGGCGCAGGGATGTCGCCCCCGAGTCAAAATAGCGTATCGGGTAGTCGTTTTCTGTTAAAGCGGTAGTCGGAAAATCCTGACGGTTCATTCGGTTATATATTCCTCGTTGGTTTAGGTAAGCCCGGGGCTTACGCGCAGATTATTTTGGCTCTCGCCGTTTCCTTAAGCTTTTCCTCAAGCTTTTCGTTCGCCACGCTCGACAGCGCGCTTTGCAGCATCCCGAGGGACACGAGCGTCTTTGTTTCGGCCTCCGAAAGGCCGCGCGTCTGCATATAATAGAGCTTTGCCGCGTCTATTTTGCCGACGGAAACGGAATGCGAGCCGTCCACATCCTCCTCGCCGCAAAGCACGAGCGGACAGGAACGGTTTTTTGCGTCGTCGGACAGAATCAGCACATTCTCGCTCTCTGCGCCGACGCTTCCGCGTGAGCCGGGCTGGAAATCAAGCGTCCCGCGAAAGGTCTTTTCAGCGTCGCCCAAAAGCACGCCGGACGCCAGCAGCTCAGACTTAGAATTCGCCGCAAAGTGGCGGTTTATACAGTTAAAGTCGCAAACACCGTCTGAACAGAGATAAAAGATCTCGGATTTCGCCTCGCAGTCCGAGCCGGAAAGGCGGTTAAAGCTGCCGAGATACCTGCTTCCCATGCCCATAACGATTCTGTTATGCCGCAGGCTTGCCGAATTGCCGAGCACCGACTGAAAGTCTCCGTAAACCGCGCCGTCTGACAAAAACACCTCTGTGACAGACACCTCAGCGCAGTTTTCCGCCAAAACGCGCGTGGAGAAAAAGGCCGTTTCGGCCTTGCCCGTATAAACGAGCAGAACAGACACCCGCGCGCCGGCCTCCGCGTAAATCACGTTGCTTACAACAGGGGTTGTTGCCGCGTCAAACTCCTGCTCGATCGGCAGACGCACGGCCGCGCCCTTCGGCACGCGAAAGGAAAGCCCGGCGGAGGCGTTGGCCTGTATCAGTACGGCCAGCTCCTCGGACATCGCGGAGGAAAACTCCGCGCATTTCAGCACGGATTCATGCGCGTGGAGCACTCCCGCCGGGAGCTTTGTAATGTTTGCCGCCTGCTTCTGCCGCTTCGGCACGATAATGTCGTGCTCGCTGCCGTTAACCAAAAGACGCGAAAATGTCTGTACAGGCAGGCTGTTGATTTTTGTTTTCAAATGCATACTATATTTATATCAAAAGTAGGGCGGTTTGTCAAGAGTGTTTCTTAAGGAAGTTGGCGGGGGAGGGGGCGTTTGACGCAGGGCGGGAGGTGTTTTTCGGGGGC
>JAISTA010000072.1 GCA_031272845.1 Oscillospiraceae bacterium | reverse complement strand
GCGGGGCGGGGCGGTTGTTTTGGGTGGTTGCTTTGGGTTCCCGCCGTGAGTTGTGCGTATTAAAGAACACCAACACCGCCGCAAACCTAAAGCAACTACTCAAAAGTAGCCCCCATAATAATATCCCCCACAAAAAACACCAAGCCCCCGCCGGGGCTCTCCCCGGCGGGGGCTTGACACACTGCTCAGAAGCCCGCGCGGCGACCCACAGGCTAATCCGCAAAATCCGCGTCTCCCTCTATCCTGATTATGAACTCCTGACCGTCCTCTCGCCGCGTGTCCGCCGCGCCGTTTGCCGGCTGCTTGAGCAAAAAAACCTTGCCGGTCGTCGTCTTGCCGGATGCGTAAATGTCCCTTGAAATCAGGCTTTCCCGCCGCAGCCGCGCGTTCTTGAGCGCGTTTGCAAATGACCGCTGACCGCGCTTTGCCGAGCTTAGCAGTGTCTCGCACTCGTCCTTTGTTATGCCGAGCCGGAGGAGCAGACCCGCCTCATCCGGAAACAGGGATTTTTCCTCACACTCAGTAAAATATTCGTCTATTGCTTGTCTAAATTCAGTAATTTTCATAATATCTCCAGCCAGTTTTCGTGGTTGTGCCACACCGCGCAGTATACAAAAAAAGCCGGCGCTGTCAAGCCGGGCTCGGCCGCCGCAACGCGCATATCTTGTATAAAGGAACTCCACTCCTGTTTGCGCCCTTTTTTCCCCGCTCCGCTCTTGCATTTTGTCAATTTTTGTGCTATATTCGACATAAAACATTGCCGCGCACCAAAAGGAGACCGCCATGAACGACATTTATCCCGCAACCCCGTTTGACTATGAGGAGCCCGCGCCTTACCGCGAGCCTTACACATATCCGCGCTACGGCCTTGCGAGGCGTATCTGGCGGCTTGTATACCCTGCGCTGATTTTTCTCGGTATGCAGGTTGCTGCGGGTATGCTTGCACTCTTTCTTGCCGGATTCTTTATTAGAATAACCTCCGTTGCTCAAGACGCTTCAGTGACAAACTTCATCGAAATGTATGAGCTGATAAAATCGCATATATCCGAAATTATATCCTTCACAATACTATTCACGCAGGCGGCGACGGCTGCTGTTCTGCTTCCGCTGTGGCTTGCAACGCGCAAGCGTATGCCGCGCATAAAACCGGGCGCGACAGGTCTCGGCGCGGGCATGTCGGCGCTGGCTGTGCTGGGTGTCGGCAGTATTATGGGCTTGCTGCTCGCGCTCAGCCGCATTGCGGACATTGACTCCGCGTTTCAGGCGGTTGAGACGCAGCTGCTGTCAATGCCGTTTTGGGTGCGCTTTGTCTCGGTTGTGCTGCTTGCGCCGGTTGTCGAGGAAATTTGCTTTCGCGGCCTGCTGGTCAACCGCGCGGTGTACTGGCTGCCGAAATGGGCGGTTGTATTAATTTCTGCGGCCGCGTTCGGCATTGTGCACCTGAATTTTGTGCAGGGAATCAACGCGGCGGTTCTCGGAGCGGCGCTTGCGCTGCTGTATCTGAAGTACCGCAGCATTTGGGTTCCGATAGCGGGCCACGCCGCAAACAATCTGATATCGGTGGTTTTAGCCGAACTCAATTTGCCTGCGGGCGCGGAAACCGCGCTGTTTTTCGCGATGCTGGCAGTCTCGGCGGCCGCGATTGTCGTTGCGGTGAGGTCAAAGGGCGCGGTGTTGGAGCAGACGGCAGACGCGGCGGCTTTGGGCGACGGTGCACTACCGGCAGGAGCCGCGCCCCTGTCCTGCGATTCGCCGAAAATATAGGCGCAGCGGGCGGACGGCGAATTTCCGTTCCCGCTATCACAGCTTGACATGTCTGCCAAAACTATGATATAATGCTCAACAATAAAAATTAACCTTACAGGAGATTACATATGAAAAAACAACATGCCCGGCGAAGCCGCATTATCGCGGTTTTATTATCCGCCGCGATGACGCTGTCTCTCGCAGCCTCTTTGGCGGCTACGGGACTTGCCGCGCAGGAGGAAAATACGCCCCCCCCTGCCAATAACAGGAAAACCGCAGAGGATCGCCTCGACATTGCATCAAAGGCGCCGCTCGGCTACACGCTTGCAATTCCGGTGACGGACATTTCCCTTCCGTTTTCCGCAACCGTAACCTTTGCCCCTGAAAACACTTTATTGGTGGATGGGCAGTGGCAAATGCTAGGCTTCAAGTTTACGCTTACAGAAACTACGGCGCTTTTTTTCCAATACGGCGATGAAGCTTTCGGAACTCTGAACACAAGCGCTTTTTCGGATTATTACACTTTCAGCACCTACATTAGCCCGGACACCGTTCGGGTGCTGTCAGCCGGAGATTACTGGCTGTATGTCGATGACGATGGATATTTACGCGACAACGGATCACCGCTGACCGCAGATATCAGCATAACGCCTGTTACGCTCCCCTCGTTTGATCGCGGCGCCTACGGCGATAACGCTCCCGTGTACGCGGCTATTTTTGAGGAGATGATGGTCTTCCAGCAATTAGAGAACTTTAATGCGGTGTTTAGCACATCGCTGGCAATTGACGACAAGATCGGCGAGCTTTTCGAAGTTCTTAACGAAGCTCTTGCACAAGCGCCTGAGATGTACGGAACTCCGACTTTTACGGCAGACAGCACTGTTCGCTCGGTTATTAATGCTATGTTGGTAGCCCAAATACTTGCCATGGACAATGGCGCAAACTTCGTCTTTGAGGATTTTGCCGCGGACTGCACCACGAATCAGATTCTTGCGGTGTTTTTGGCACTTTTGGCTGACGGCCTTTCAGGCTATGATTTTGCAAGCTTCACCTTGGGCGATTCGCTCGAGAGCCTTGGCGATGTTTTGCAGGCACTGATGCCTATTATGTTGCCTCAGGACGACACCCTGCTGTACTACAGCGTACCGTATCTCGGAAATGGAATGCTGACGCTGACGAATATTCCCGAGTGCTTGGACAGCGGCACCTTAAAGCTGTACTACGGCGACTATTACGTGGACGATATTAATAACCAGCCTCTGGACAGCGCTCCTTTAACACCGGCTGGCAGCGGCTTATTCGGTGTTGACGAAATACGAGCGCTCCCGAGCCTGAATAGCGTCAGTTTAGACGGAGCGAGTTTTACAAATATTGAAAACCCCGGTGCCGGCACACAAATCCCGATTCACCTCGGGCGGCAGTGGGTTTATCTTGCTGATGACAATATTACTTTCGCGATTCTTGTTGATGTCGCGGACGGCGAGGAACCCTATGTCGTGCGTCCGGGCTGGAATCCCTTTGGCGACGTGGCGGAGAAACAATGGTATTACACAGCGGTAAAGTACATCTACGAGCACCGTCTGTTCGCCGGAATGGACGACAAAACCTTTGCGCCGGACACGAAAATGACGCGCGCGATGCTTGTGTCGGTGCTGTGGAGCTATATGGGAAATCCGGCGCCGGACGGGCTGTCGAGCTTCTCTGACGTTCCGGCTGATGCGTGGTACGCAAAGGCTGTTGCGTGGGCACAGGAAAACCGCATTGTCAGCGGTGTGGGCGACAACAAATTTGCACCCGACGCGCCGATTACAAGGCAGGATTTTGTGGTGGTTTTAGCAAACTACGCGGCACAGAATGAAATAACGCTGCCGGAGCTGCGGCCGTACAAGCCGTTCTCGGATCAGGCCTCGATTGCGGACTACGCAAAAGCGGCTGTCGAGAAAATCTTCAGAGCAAAGGTAATAAGCGGCTATGAAGACGGCACCTTTAAGCCCACAGGCGAGGCGACGCGCGCAGAGGTAGCGGCAATGATCTACCAGTTCGCGCGGCTTGAAGCATAGCGCCGGTAACGGGAATATAGACCAGAACGAAAACCGGGGGACGGAAGTCCCTCGGTTTTTTGTCTCCCCGCCGCTTGACAAATCCTCCCGCACCGCGTAAAATGGCTATATAAGCCAATCAACAGGAGCGGAGCCTTGCAGGGAGTTATTTTCAACATTCAGCGGTATTCGACGGACGACGGCCCCGGAATCCGCACTACGGTATTTCTCAAGGGCTGTCCTCTCGCCTGCCCGTGGTGCTCAAACCCGGAGTCCCAGAGCGCCGCGCCGCAGGTTTTGTACCGCTACACCGCGTGCAAAATGTGCGGAGATTGCGTTCGCGCGTGTCCTCAAGGCGCGCTGACACTCGCCGAAAGCGGCGTTGCGGTAAACCGCGAAAAATGCGTTGTCTGCGGCGCGTGCGCGCGGGCTTGCGAGGCGGACGCAATGAAAATATCCGGCGAAACCAAGACGATTGACGAGGTTTGGAAAATAATCCGCAAGGATTTGGTGTATTACGAGACCTCAGGCGGCGGCGTGACATGCTCCGGCGGCGAAATTCTGGCGCAGGCGGACTTTGTGCGCGGGATTTTCGAAAAATGCCGCGCTTCTGGCGTGCACACCTGCGCGGACACCTCAGGCTTCGGCACCACAGAGGCGATGGCAAAGGTTCTGGAGCTTGCCGACCTCGTGTATTTTGACCTGAAGCATTCCGACCATGAGGCGCACCTGCGCTTGACGGGCGTTCCGCTTGACACAGTGCTCGCGAATCTGCGCCTTGCGGAGGCAAGCCCTGCGGCGGTTACGATACGCGTTCCGCTAATCCCGGAGCACAATAATTCGCCCGAAACGCTCGCCGAAATGGCGCGGCTCATCCGCGAAAACGCGCCGTCGGCCACGGTTTCGCTCCTGCCGTACCACCGCTACGGTGAGAACAAATACGCTGCCGTCGGCATGACATACCCCCTTGCGGGCTTGCGTGAAAATACGCCGGAGGAGCTTGCGGCGGCGGAAAAGGTGTTTGCCAAGGCGGGGCTTGAGGTATCGGTAAGCAAATAATTCGACAAATGTTTCGGTTATAGGATGAAAAAATGGCAAGTGTTTTCGAGCAATTTTACACAATCGTGCGGCGGATACCGCGCGGCAGCGTCGCGACCTACGGCGACGTCGCCCGCGCGGCGGGCTTCCCGCGTGCCGCGCGGACGGTCGGCTGGGCGCTGCACTCAAACCCCGAACCGGGCGTTATCCCGTGCCACAGGGTGGTGAACCGGTTCGGCGGCCTGTGTGAGGGCTTCGCGTTCGGCGGACTCGGCGAGCAGGCCGCGCTGCTTGAGACGGAGGGCGTTGCGGTAACTGACGGTAAGGTGGATTTAGGAAAGTACCGTGCGGCCTTGGCGGAGCTGCTGTGAAATTGCAAGCGTTTTATATGTCTAAAAAAGCCGGGGGAATTGAATTTCCCCCGGCTTTTAATGTATGCCTTTGGCAAGAGCCCTACAGCGCCTCGTGCATTGTGCGGTTCACGATCTCCGTTTGCAGTCCGGGCGGCAGGTCGATGAAGTACGCGGAGTACCCGCCGACGCGCACGAGCAGGTTTTTGTGGTTCTCCGGGTGCGCCTGCGCGTCCATAAGCTCCGCGCGGGAGTGGATGTTAAACTGAATGTGCCATCCGCCGCGCAGCATAAACGCCTTGACAAGCGCCGCGAGCTTCTCGATTTTATCAGGCGTGTTGAGCACCGCCTTAGAAAACTTCATATTCATCGCGTAGCCCGCGTATTCATAGCCGTAGCACTCGTTTGTCGCGGAGTTAATCGCCGCCGTCGGACCCGAAGCATCGCAGCCGGGCGAGACGGAGCAGGCCGCGTCGCACGTCGGCGTTCCGGCAAGGCGTCCGTTCGGCATTGCGCCGATAGACTTGCCGATTCCGACGTGTCCGGCAGCAGCGCCGATAAAGAGCATCGGCTTTTTGCCGGTTAACGGGTCAACCTCCTGCTGCATGATCTCAGGCACTTTTTTGCTGATAATGTCGTATATCTCGTCGGCATAGTCGTTGTCGTTGCC
>JAISTA010000059.1 GCA_031272845.1 Oscillospiraceae bacterium | reverse complement strand
GGGCAAAATCACAGTCGGCAAGGTCAACATAGACGACCAGCCGGAGCTTGCGGCACGCTACGGCGTTGAGGCTATCCCGACCGTCGTGCTGTTCCGCGACGGCGGTGAGGCGCGCCGCTTTGTCGGTCTGCAGCCCAAAAGACTGCTGGAGGACGCGATCAGCGCAACCGTCAGCTAGCGGGGCGCAACTATGATGTATGCCGTCGGCTTTGCCTGAGTCCGGCCTTTTCAGCGCACAGCCTTTACACCGAATGGCATAAAACCGCAAGAGCCTGATACTTTTGCCGCAATCAGCGGCAAAGCGTCAGGCTTTTGGCATATGCACGTCGCAGTAGCACTTATAGTTTCCCTCAACGTACTTATAGCGGAACATCAGCTCCGGATTTGTAATGTCAGACCTGCCGCAGACAACGCAGCGGTTGACATAGGGCGTCGTTTTTTCCTGAAAGTCCGCGTCTGCGGGGGTGTATTTGTTTCTGTAGCCGTAGCTCATCGGCTCCGGGCGGGACGCCTGTTTTTTTGCGCCGCGAAGATTCAGCTTTACCTTAGGAATATTGCACAGAAGCAGGAAATTCAGTACGCTTACAAGCGGCAAAAACGCGTCCGCGTACATACCTACGCGCAGCATGGAAATCATAGCGTAGATAAAATACGCGGCGTCCAGCAGAACGAGCCAGATCGCCTTTACCGGGATAAAGAAGAACATCAGAAACTCGATATTCGGCGCGATTGAGGCGAAGGCAAAAAACAGCGACATGTTCAGGTAATACGAGGTGCTGTCTACCTTTATGCCGAACACAAACCAAATCACTGTGGAATAGATGACGCACAGCAGCATTCCGGACAGGTAGAAGACCGAAAATTTTGCGGAGCCCCAGTATTTTTCGAGTGCGGAGCCGAGCGTGTAGAAAAAGTACATCGCAATGGCGAACCAAAGGATCGAATAGCCCAGGTTGAGCGTGACCCACGAGATGAGCCGCCAAACCTGACCCTGCAAAACAAGCTCAGGGTCAAACGCCAGCCATTTGTACACGTCTACCCCTGCTGTATTGAGCACGTACACAACGGCCGTCGCGGCGACGATATACAGCATAAGCCTCGGCACGCCAAAACCCGGGTGCTTCAAGGAAAATCTATCTGTCTGACGTTTTAATGAAGGAAACAAATTGTTATCTCCGGTAAAATTCTAAAATTGGTACATCATAAAGCGGGACTGCATACACAGGCCTGAAAACGCGGGTTTACAGCCTTTTCGGACAAAATTCAGCCAGACAGCACACGCCGCAGCTCGGTTTTCTCGCGGTGCAGACACAGCGGCCGTGCTCGACGAACCTATGGCACAGCGCCCGCGCCGTGCCGTCGGGCAAAACGGCGCGCAGGTCTCTTTCTATCTTTTCGGGCAGGTGATTTTCCGTCAGCCTCAGGCGGTACGCAAGGCGCGCGCAGTGCGTATCGACAACAACTGCGTTCTTGTCGCCGAAAACCTCGCCCAGTATCAGATTGGCGGTTTTGCGTCCTACTCCGGGCAAGGTCAAAAGCTCGTCCATTGTTCCCGGGACGCTTCCGCCGAAATTGCTGACCAGAGCCTTGGACGTTTCGGAAATATTCTTCGCCTTTGTCGGAGAAAGGCCGCAGGGATGGATTATTGCCTCAATTTCAGCAACGCCGGCCTCTGACATCCGATCCGCGTCCGGGAACCTTGCGAAAAGCTCCGGCGTTACCATATTGACGCGCTTGTCGGTGCACTGCGCGGCAAGCCTTGTGGCGACGAGCAGCTGAAACGGCGAGATATAGTCAAGCGAGCAGTCCGCGTTCGGATATGCCGCGGCAAGCTCCGAAATGACAGCGTTTACGTAAGCTGACATAATCGCGCTACGGCTCTTCCGGCGGCGGGGGCGTAGGAGTAGGTGTTGGCGTCGGGGTCGGAGTTGGGGGAGGTGTTGGCGTCGGAGTAGGTGTGGGTGTCGGCGTAGGAGTTGGGGTTGGAGTAGGTGTGGGCGTCGGGGTTGGAGGCGGCGTCGGCGGAGGTGTGGGAGTTGCCGCGTTTATGAACTCAAACCTAAAGGTTATGATGTTCTTATCAGGGTTTTCCGTCACGACAATTTCTTTAACGCCTGTGTCAATGAAGTTGAATTCCGCATGCGTGCCAGCAAACGCCGGAAGCGTGTTTATATCGACGGTTACTGTTTTCCCGACGCGCGCTTCTGTTGTTTCCGTATAGAACTCAACGCCGTCTGTTGTGACGAATTTCACTGTATATGAGGATTTTTGCTCAATTTCAACTGGCTTGATATACGTGTTTTCAGGCACGCGGAACTGAGACTCCTCGTAGCCCTCGCACACCTTTGTCATAACCTTTTTGGCGAGCATTGCCGCCGGGTTTGAGCCGCCCGCCATTCTGATTGCCTCCGGCGTGTCGTACCCGCACCAAATCGCGAACACGAAGTCCGGCGTAAAGCCGCAGAACCAGCGGTCCTTGCGGTCGCCCGCCGTACCGGTCTTGCCGGCGAGAGGCGACTTGTTTTTTCCGAGATTTGCCTCGCTGCCTGTTCCGCCCGTAACGGCCGAGCGGAGGATTCTTGTCATATGGTAGGCGGTTGACTCCTTAATGGCAAGCGTTTGAACCGGGATTTTTTCTTTGAGAAGCGAGCCGTCCGGTGCTTCGATCTTGGTGTAAGTGATAAGCTCCGTTCTCGTTCCGAGCGTCGGGTACATCGAAAAGCCGGAGGCCATTTCGCGCACTGTAGCGCCTTTTGTCAGCTGTCCGACGGAAAGCGGCGCGTAGTCCTCATCGGTTGCCGGAAGGTCGAAGCCCAGAGTTTGCGTCATAAACTGATACGAGACGGAGGGACGCAGCTTATCGAGAATCTGCGCCGAAACCGTGTTGCGGGATTTCATTATGGCGGTTGTAATATCCATAAGCCCCAGATAGTCGTTATCCGAGTTTTTGGGATACCAGCTTGTGCCGTTCAGCGTGATGTCCTCCGCGTCGTCTACCAGCGTTCCGGGGGAGATTACGCCCTTGTCCATCGCCGGGCCGTAAACCGCAAGCGGCTTTATGGACGAGCCCGGAGGTCTTCTGGCCTGCGTCGCCCGGTTAAACAGCATTGCCTCCGGCGGCTTCGGCCCGACGCCGCCGACAAGGGCGAGTATGCGCCCCGTAAACGGGTCGGCGATTACGCACGCGGACTGAAGCTGCTGCTTTGAGCCGGTCGTTTTGGGAATATTGTCAAGGTTCGTATAAACCTCGTCGAGCTTAGCCTGAACGTCCGGGTCGATCGCGAGATACACCTTATATCCGCCGTAGAAAAGCAGGTTCTGCGCCGTTTTCTTTGAGATGCCGCGATCCTCAATGAGATCTGCGATAATGTCGTTTATCGCGGCCTCCTCGTACCACGTATAAGACGGAGGAGTGTAGCCGGACTGCTCGCCGCGCACAAACTGAAGCTCCTCGGCCTTGGCGGCCTGAAGCTCCTCAAGCGTTGAGATATAGCCCTGAATATACATCTCGTCAAGAACGAGCTCCTGACGGATTTTATTGTTTTTGCGGTTTATGTCCGGAGAATATTTGGAGGGGTTGTTCGTAATGCCGACGATGCAGGCGCACTCGGCAAGCGTGAGCTCGGACAGCGTTTTATTGAAGTAATGGTCGGCCGCCGCCGCGACGCCGTAAGCTCCTCCGCCGAAATATACCTTATTTAAGTACCATTCAACTATCTGGTGCTTGTCATACTTCTTCTCAAACTCAATTGCGCGGAAAATTTCCTGAAGCTTTCGCGCAACTGTAACCTCGTCCTCTTCCGTGAGGTTTTTGATTAGCTGCTGCGTTATGGTAGAGCCGCCGAAGTTGTTTTTCATCGACAAAAACATATTTGAAAACGCCGCGATGGTTCGATACCAGTCAACTCCGTTGTGCTGATAAAAACGTTTGTCCTCAATTGCGACAAGCGCGTGCTCTAGGTTCTCCGGAATTTCGGAATACGGAGCCCAGACGCGGTTTTCGGTGCTCTCAAGCTTTGTAAGCTCGATGAACTCGCCGGTTTCCTTGTCCGCATAGCCAAGAAACGACGAAAGGTGCATTTTCTCCTGCTCTAAAGAAACGTCCAGCGTGTCTGACATATTGTTCTTCACATACATAAGGAATATGCAGGCGAACACGACAAGCGTCGTCAGCAGTGTGAGCAGTATCAGTCCGACGGCGCGCAGCACTGCGGATAAAATATCTCCGAAAACGCCCAGCGTTCCGGCAGCGGCGCGCGCGGGCTTTTTCGCGAGCAGGTCTTTAATTTTTTCGTTAAATTTATTCAGCATATTTGTTTGTTTTGATGCCTTTAATTTTTACCGCGCAAAACGCGGAAGGAGTA
>JAISTA010000032.1 GCA_031272845.1 Oscillospiraceae bacterium | reverse complement strand
AGGGTTGCGAGGATGTTCCCCGATTTGCAGATAGTAGCGGCGCATTTCGGCGGCTGGAGCGAGTGGGAGGAGGGACGCGCGCGCCTGTCTGACCTGCCGAACATTTATGTGGACATTTCAAGCACCTATATGGACGGCGTAAAGATAAACGAGACGTACGAGGGGCTTGAGGAAATGAAAAAGGGTCTTCGCGCGTTTGACGAAAACCATATCTTTTTCGGCTCCGACTTCCCTATGTGGGATCACAGGGAAGAGCTTGAGCTTCTGTATTCCCTCGGACTTGACGACGCGTTTTTACAGAAAATACTTTCCGGAAATTTTATCAGGTTTTATTCAAAATACGGCGCAATTTAGCCGAATCGCGTATTGTGCGCGGCAAGAGGCGGGAAATGTCTGATCCGAAAATTATTATAATAGGCGGCTTTTTGGGCTCCGGGAAAACAACGGCGCTTTTGTCGTTTGCGGCCTGTCTTGTACGCAAATCACGGCCCGAAACCGAAAACAAGGTCGTAATCGTTGAAAACGAAATCGGCGACGTCGGGATTGACGACAAGGTTCTGCGCTCCGGCGGCTTTTCTGTGTCAAACCTGTTTTCAGGCTGCGCCTGCTGCACCGTATCCGGCGAGCTGACCTCAACTATACGGCAGCTTGTTACGGAGCTGGAGCCCGAATGGGTTGTAATCGAAACGACCGGCATTGCGTATCCGTCGAACATGCGCGAGAATCTGCTCTCGGCGCTCGGCATTCGCGCACACATAATAATTCTGGCGGACGCGACGCGCTGGGCGCGTTTTAACTCAAGTCCGCAGCTTGCGGAGATAATAAAAGGCCAGGTTGAGGGAGCGGACGCCGCGATTGTAAACAAGATCGACATGGCGGCCGACGGTGCGCGCAAAAAGTGCGTATCCGACCTCAGGGGCTGGGAGCCTGACATTAAAATTGCTGAAATTTCGGCAAAGAACGGCGTTGACGACGCGGTTTGGGAGAGCATACTATGATATTCGGCAAGAAAAAAAAGCAGGACGAGTGCGGCTGCGGTCACGACCATTCGCACAGTCACGAGCACACGCATACCCACAGTCACGAGCATGAGCACGACCACGGCAGTGACCATACTCACGAGCATCCCCACTCGCACGGCGGAGACTGCGCTGCTCCGCACGAGCACGAGCATCCGCACAGCCATAGCCACGAGCACGACCACAGCGGCGAGCACGGCCACGACGAGCACAGTCACGATCACCCGCACGGCCACGCGCTGGGCGCTGACTGCACCTGCGGCCACGACCACGGGGCGGGTGAGCACGGGCATCACGAACACATCACCGTCGGCGAAAATGTCCTTTGTATCACGGCAAAAACGCAGGACGGCGCGATTATCGCAAGCGGTAAAGCAGACGATATTCCGGCGTTCGACCGCGACGCGCTTTTATCGCGGCTCTCCGCGCTGATTTCGGATGCCGTCGCCGCGCTTGAAGCTGAGGGTTCCGTAATCGGCCACTTTAAGGCCGGAGTTTCGGCTGTGTCTGAAACGATGCTGTCCAACACGGGAATGGGCGCGGGCACGGAAATAAAGCCCGCCGGCGCGTATGCCTCCGTGTCCGTTGCGGCAATCGTTTACTCTGTGACGGAAGAAAGCCTTTCGGCGCTCGTTCAGGGAATTCTCACAACGCTTATCGAAGACAGCGGTAAATAAAATGGTAGGAAGAATCCGCTCGCTCGGCCTAATCGGAATACACGGCTACACCGTCGCGTGCGAATGCTCGCTTGCGCCGGGGCTGCCGTCGTTTGACGTCGTCGGTCTGCCGGACGCGGCCGTTAAGGAGTCGCGCGAGCGTGTGCGCGCGGCGGCGCGGAGCATGAATTTGGCGTTCCCGCGCCAGCGCATAGTAATAAACCTAGCCCCGGCGGATACGCGCAAAAACGGCACAATCTACGACCTGCCGATCCTCCTGGGCATACTCTCGGCCTCAGGCGAATTTCCGGAAATGCCGGACGACTGCGCGTTTTTCGGCGAGCTGTCGTTATCCGGCGAGCTTCGGCGGGCAAACGGCGCGCTTCCTATGGCGCTTGCGGCGGAAAAAGCCGGAATCCGCCGCCTTTTTGTTCCCGCAGACTGTGCTGGTGAGGCCGCCTACGCCGAAAACGTCGAGGTATATCCGGCGGAATCCGTTGACGATATTCTCCGGCATTTTGACAAATACTCTGATTTTGAAATCACGCCTGTAGCTCCCCGCGCGATAGTCCGCAGCGAGGAATACCCGATCTGCCTGTCAGACGTGCGCGGTCAGAGCTTTTGCAAGCGCGCGCTTGAAATTGCGGCGGCGGGCGGGCACAATATACTCATGACAGGCACGCCCGGCTCCGGCAAAAGCATGATGGCAAAGCGTATGCCCAGCATTATGCCGGACATGACGCGCACGGAATGCATAGAGGCGACGGAAATATACTCCGTCGCGGGACTGACCTCGCGCGAAAAGCCTATTATAACAGAGCGTCCGTTCAGGGCGCCGCACCACACGATAAGCCTTGCCGCGCTGTCCGGCGGAAGCGCCGTGCCGCGTCCGGGCGAAATTTCTTTGTCGCACAACGGCGTTTTGTTTCTGGACGAGCTGCCGGAATTCCCTGGTATCATACTTGAGGGGCTCCGCGCCCCGCTGGAGGACGGAACCGTAACCGTCGCGCGGGCGGCGGCCTCCGTTACATATCCGTGCCGCTTCGTGCTTGTCGCGGCGATGAACCCGTGCAAATGCGGCTGGCACGGGCACAAATCCGGCAAGTGCACCTGCTCGCCGGAGGCCGTGCGGCGCTACCGCGAGCGTCTTTCGGGTCCGCTGCTTGACAGGATAGATATGTTTGTCGAGGTCGAAAGCCTTGAGTGGAAGGACATGGAGTCCCGGCCTGTATCAGAGACCTCGGCCGTCGTGCGGGAGCGCGTAAACGCCGCGCGGCAGCTCCAGCAGGCCCGTTTTGCGGGAAGTCCCGCCGAGTGTAACGGACAGGCGACGAGCGTTCAGGTAGAGGAGTTCTGCGCGCTGGACGAAAAGTCCCGCGACCTGATGAAGCGCGCTTTCACGCGGTTTAACCTGACCGCACGCAGCCATGACAAAATCCTGCGCGTCGCGAGAACGATAGCGGATCTTGCGGGAAGCGCGGAGATACAGTACGAGCACCTTGCCGAGAGCCTGCAATACAGAAGCGGGATGGAGGAAATAAGCTGAGGGACGGTGAATCTTATGAAAAAAGCAGCCGCAATGACGCTTGTTTTTCTGCTGACACTGACTTTTTGCGCCTGCGGGAATTACCATATGAATAAAGACGGCACCGTTGAAAAGAATTACCAAAAGGATATTGACACGATTTACGTCTGTCCTTGGAGCGTGTTCCGGCACGCGGCGGACGAGCCCGCTTATAAGATAGACCTCAAAAACAACGCCTATCTGCAAATCAAAACCTACGCCTCCGAAACCAAAGACGAATGGGGCAGTGAGGACGGCGACCGCGGCTTTCAGTTTGTATCAAGGCTTGAAGACAGCAATATAGACGTATTTTTCAGGGAATCAGCGCGGCTCGGCTTGACAAAATGGCGCGCTGAATACAACAATTATGACGTGCTGGACGGCTCCAGCTGGTACATGAAAATCGTTTTTTCAGACGGAACAGTAAAAGAAATGTCCGGCGTTAACGCTTACCCCGATACGTGGGACGATATGATGGGCGCGTTTGAGGACTTGGTCGGAGAACCGCTGAGGTACAGTCTGGCGACCAATGCCGAGCTTGATGCGGCATACGCCGAACACCGGAGCTAACCCGCTACACAATATGCAATACGCAATTCTATTAAAACAGGGCGAAATCGTCCTCAAAGGGCAGAACCGCCGCGCGTTTGAGGCGCGGCTGGAGGCCAATGTACGTCGGGCGGTTCTGCCGTTCGGCGCTTTTGACGTGTACTCAAAGCAGTCTGTCGTCTACGTAACGCCGCAGGCAGGGGCCGACGCGCCGGGCGCGTTTGAGGCCTGCCGGGACGTTTTCGGCATCGTTTCACTGAGTCTTTGCGCCGTTTGCGGCAAGGACATGGACGAGATTTACGAAACAGCGCGGCAGTATCTTGAAAAAGAATTGACGGCCGCTAAATCCTTCAAGGTCGAGGCGCGCCGCGCGGACAAAGCCTTTCCAAAAACGAGCATTGAAATCAGCCAGGATATAGGCGGACGGCTGTCGGACGAATTCCCGCACCTTGCGGTGGACGTACATAATCCGGAGCTGACGGTAAAGGTCGAAATCCGTGAAGAGGCGGCGTTTCTGCACGGCAATCCCGCTCTCGGCGCGGGCGGCCTGCCCGTCGGCTCAAGCGGACGCGCGGCACTTCTGCTGTCCGGCGGGATAGACAGTCCCGTTGCCGGCTATCTCGCGGCAAAACGCGGACTATCCGTGTTCCCGCTGCACTTTTTCAGCTACCCTTACACGTCAAACGACGCAAAGGAAAAGGTACTCTCGCTTGCCCGGCGGCTAACGCGCTTCGGTCTTGAGGGGCGCGCCGCGATAGTTCCGTTCACGCGCGTTCAAGAGGCTATAGCAAAAGGCGCGCCCGACGAGCTGGGGACGATTCTCACGCGCCGCTTTATGTCCAAAATCGCGGAGGCGTTCTGCGGGAAATTCCATCTGGAAGCGCTCATTACAGGCGAAAACCTCGGTCAGGTAGCGAGCCAGACGCTGCAGTCCCTTGCCGTGACCGCGCAGAATATCGCGCTGCCGGTTCTGCGCCCGCTTATATGCTACGATAAGCGGGAGATTACCGAAATCGCCCGCAAAATAGGCACCTTTGAAATTTCGTCTCTGCCGTATGAGGACTGCTGCACGGTGTTCACGCCGCAGCGTCCCGCGACAAAGCCGAAGCTGGAGCGGGTCTTAGCGGCGGAAAAAAAGCTGCCGTTTGACGAGCTTGTGGCGGAAGCGGTCTCGGCAATTGAAGTGATTACATTTTCATAAGTGAGTAAAAATAGATATTGCTATGAATGATTCAAACACAAACAATACCCTTGTCGCCGAGATTCTGTCTGTCGGAACGGAGCTGTTGCTTGGAAACGTCGCGAATACGGACGCTCAGGACGTCGCCGTCGCGCTGTCCGAATACGGGATCGGGGTTTACAGAATGTCCGTCGTCGGAGATAACGACGCGCGGCTTGTGGAGGCCGTGCGCGCGGCAGCGTCGCGGTCGGATATCATTATAACAACCGGCGGCCTCGGGCCGACGTATGACGATATGACAAAGGAGGGCGTAGCTCACGCCTTCGGCAAGGCGCTTGAATACCGTGAAGAGGAGGGCGACAAAATCCGCGCCTTTTTCCGCGAAAAAATAGGCAATATGACCTTTACGGAAAACAACCTGCGTCAGGCGTATTTCCCGCAGGGATCGCAGATACTCGACAACGGCGCGGGTACCGCGCCCGGCTGCGCCTTTATTGGCCGCGTGCCCGGAACAGACAAGGACGTTCATGTGGTTATGCTTCCCGGCCCGCCGCGCGAGCTGCGCAGTATGATTGAAACGGGGCTGAAACCGTATCTCGCGAGCCTGTCGGACTCCGTGATCGTCTCAAAAAACATCCACATTTTCGGCGTAGGCGAGTCGGAGGTTGAAGCGCGGCTGCTTGCCGTTATGGAGGCCTCCGAAAACCCGACGCTTGCGCCCTACGCCAAAGAGGGCGAGGTAATGCTCCGCGCGACCGCCAAAGCAAAAACGGCGGACGAGGCGGAGAAAATGCTAACGCCGCTTGTAGCGTCCGTTTTGGCCGAGCTTGGAGACGCGGTTTACGGGCTGGACGCGGGTTCGCTTGAGGGAGTGGTTGTTTCTCATCTGCTTCGGCAGAAGAAAACGCTTGCCTGCGTCGAATCCTGCACAGGCGGGCTTTTCGCAAAGCGCATTACGGATATACCCGGCGCGTCGCAGGTCTTTTTGGGCGGCATAACGGCGTATACGCAGGAAGCGAAGGTAAATGCCGCAGGTGTTCCGCCGGAGGTCATCAGTGAGTTCGGAATCGTGTCGCGCCAAACAGCGGAGGAGATGGCAAAAGCGGCGGCGCGCGTCTTCGGGGCCGACTTCGGCGTCGGCATAACCGGCGTTGCGGGGCCGGGAGCTGACGCAGACGGAAATCCGGAGGGTACCGTGTTTGTTGCGGTGTATGAGCGGAGCGCTGATACAACTGCAATGCGTGAGCTGCCGAGATTTTCCGGACGCGACAGGGTGCGGGGATATGCCGCGTCCAGCGCGCTGGATATTGTGCGGAGGGGCTTGCAGCGGGCGGATATTGGCCTGGTCTAGGGGACTTTTTTCGGGGGTTGCTGTGTTCTTTTATACGGAAATTTATCGGCGGGAACGAAATGTTCTCTGTTTGGGGCGGGGTGCTATGTTTGGAATAGGGACTCGGCTGTTCTTCCATGCGAAGCAGAAGCGCCTACGCGGCGGGCGGTTACTTTTTCCGCTTCGCCGGAAAAAGTAACCAAAAAGGGGCGACTTCTTTTAGAAAGAAGCAAATCTTTTTTTATGCCGGACAGGCGCAGGTGCTGCAAGTAGGATTGTACCCACACAATGACAAGTGCGGTGCAGCGTCCGAACGCTTCCGCACCGCCGCACGCAGGGGCGAAGCCTGACCGGGG
>JAISTA010000003.1 GCA_031272845.1 Oscillospiraceae bacterium | reverse complement strand
CCGATGCCGTGCAGCAGGTAAAAGTCTATGTAGTCCGTGCCGAGACGCGAAAGCGTCGTCTCAAACTGCGCGCGAACGTCCTGCGGCGAGTTCGGCATAAAAAAGTTGAGCTTTGAGGCGATTTGGTAGCTCTCGCGCGGATGCCGTTTAACCAGCGTTTCGCGCATGACCTCCTCAGAGCCCGCGTATACAAACGCGGTATCAAAATAGGTGTAGCCGTTCTCTAAAAACACGTCCACCATTTTTTCAATCTGCGGCAGGTCAAAGTCCTTAACCTCAAATCCGGGAGACACGTGCGGAAGCCGCATAAACCCAAAACCAAGCTTTTTGATATTTTCTGTGATAGCCATTGGAAATAACTCCTCTTTCGTTGTTGTTTTTTATTACATTATATATCGTAAACGCCGAGAATGCAAGTAAAAGTTTCACTTTGCCCAATTATGCAAAAAGACGCTGTCATTGCGTCTTTTTCGTCCCGCGCAAAAAACAGCGCCGCTTCATGAAATTGTAAATTTTTTGCGCACTTCAAACGCTGCTATCTGCCGCCGACAGTCCGGCACAAATACGCGCGAAAGCCCTCTGCCTCCGCCGTTTCGCACGCAAGCCTTGCCGCCAATTCGTCGGAGAAAAGTCCGAAAACGCAGCTTCCTGTGCCCGTGAGCGCGGCGGCCTGTGCTCCGCCGGAAAACATCAGCTCCCGAATGCGCAGAACGGTTTTTGCCAACCCACCGGGCAGCGCCTCTTCAAACACATTGAACACGCATTCGCACAGCTCGTCTGTGCTGCCGGACTGTATCGCGGACAGCGCGCGGCCTGTGTCCGGGCGGCTCAGGCCGCTCTTCTTGTCAAGCTCAGCGAAAATCCGCGCCGTCGAGTTGCCGAACTTCGGCTTCACGATAACGGCAAACATTTGCGGCAGCGCCGGAAGCGCCGTCAGCCGTTCGCCGATTCCGCAGCAGAGCTGCAACCCGCCGCGTATGAAAAACGGCACATCCGCGCCGATTTGTGCGCCGAGCCGCTCAAGCTCCGGGTAAGGCGTGCCGCGCTCGAATATCCTGTCCAGCGCGACCAAAACCGCCGCCGCGTCGGACGATCCGCCGCCAAGCCCCGCCTGTGACGGTATGTTTTTTTCGATCGTAACCGAAACTTTTTTTCCGCTTATACCCGAATCACGCAGATACAACGCCGCCGCCTTTGCCGCAAGGTTCTCCATATTTCTCGGGAACGCCGGCGTTTCAGGCATCCCCGGCGCTAAATCGCAGAAAATCCCTTTGCCGTCCTCAACGTCAACCGTCACGGTGTCGCACAAGGAAACGGCCTGCATTATCGTTTCGACCTCGTGGTATCCGTCCGGACGGCGAAAAAGCACGTCCATCGTGAGGTTTATTTTCGCATAAGCCGGCAGTGTCAGTGAGTTCATAATTTTCCGCAGTCAAAAGGCGTATTCCGCCCCGCTAAAACAGTACGTTTTGCTTATTTGTTGTTTCAACCGAAACGATTATCCGTGCAATTGTGTTGTACGACATGCAGTCGTCGGATATGCTGCGTGTCAGCTCAAGCTCAACACCGCCCTTGGTATACACCATATAACGTGCATCCTCCGCCGATTCGGTCTTGTAGCCGCGCTTTTTGAGAAGCCTGTCGGCCTTGTCCATCTGGTCTCCGACGCAGAAATCAAATACGGAGTATTCCCAGCTCGAAAGCTCAATCGCCGTGATGTGAAGGTCGTCCATTATGTCCGGATAACCGGAGCGGGTAATTCTCGCGGAGAGGCTTGTGTAAAATTCGCAGCCGAAGCCGGGCGAAAATTCATAGTCCGAGTCTTGTGCAAAAGCGCCGCCGGTCTCCGCAAGCTTGTACGGGAACGTGCAGCTTGCGTTGAATTCCTCAATAGCCCGGCTTGAACTGCCGGAGCCGCACGCCGCCGCGAGCGAAAGGGCGAGTACAGCCGCCGTGATGAGTAAGTTTTTCATTTTTTGTGCCTCCGCAAAGCGTATTTGTTAGTAATACGTTTTACGCCGCACATTTGACCGAAAAAAATAATTTTTTTCGCAAGGCCTACAGCAGTATATCGACAATCTCCAAGCCGCGCTTTTCGGCGTAATCCCGCGTGAATTTTGTCCCGCCTGGCTGTCCGTCAAACACCGCAACAAGCACAGACGACAGGTTTACCATATATTTGTTGCGCTCAAGCATACACCACTTTGTGTATTCCCTTGAGACGACCGTTATCTCGTCGCACTGCCGCAAAATTGAGAGGTACCGCTCACGGTCCCCGGCAGGCCACCTGTCAGACTGCTGCGGGCAGGGAATCGCGGCCTCAACCGATACGTCCGGATATTGCGCCTTTAGCTTCAGCAGCTCCTCGGCAAAATAAGTGTCCGCCCCGCGGGCCATTCCGCACAAATACCGCCGAATCCCGCCGTCATACAAAAGCGCGCACACGTCGGCAAGCCGCAGCTTGAGCCTTTGCGCGGCCTCGTCTGTCTCGTCATAGCCCCAGGGCAGCTTTTCAGGGCGGTATCCGGTAAAACAGGCTGTTTCAAAAATTGTGTGGGTTTTTGTTTTTTCCAATGTCCATTCTCCGGCAGTCCAGCAAACGCGGTCGGCGCTCTTCGCTACTTTTTCTTCTTGCCGTTTTTCTTGCCGGGAGCGCGCGAGCCGTCGTCGCCAAACGTCTCGGATAGCTGCCGCAAAAGCTCCTTTTGCTCGGAGGTAAGCTTTGTCGGCGTGAGAACGGTGAATGTCACGTACATATCGCCCCGCGCGGCGCGGCGAATATCCGGTATCCCCTTGCCTGAAATCCGGCTGACCTCGCCCGTCTGCGTGCCTTCCTTGACCGTCATTTCAATCGGCTTGCCCTCAATTGTCGGAATCTTTTTCGTGCCGCCGAGCGCCGCCTCCGTCATTGAAATGTTGACGTTCATATAAAGGTTTTTGCCGTCCCGCCTGAACTGCGGGTGCTTTTTCACCGCAACCTCGACATAAACGTCGCCCCGCTGACCGGACTGCGTTGTGTTTCCCGCACCCGTTACCTGAAGCGTCAGTCCGTCGTAGGCGCCCGCCGGAATGTTCACCTTTATCTTCTTGCGCTTGCGCACAAGCCCCGCGCCGACGCATGTCCCGCACTTTTCGCGGATAATCGTCCCTTTGCCGCCGCAGTGCGGGCAGTCAGACCGCACCTGCATAACGCCCATAATAGTCCGCCGCTGCTCGATAACCGTTCCGGAGCCTCCGCAGTGCGTACACTTTTCGGGAGACGTGCCGGGCTTTGCGCCCGTACCGCCGCAGGTCGCGCAGCGGTCGATGAGGGATACGTCGAACTCGTGCTCGCTTTCCTCAAGGCATTCCTCAAGCGTCAGCACGCACGAGGCGTAGACCGGCTTCGGCGCCGCCGCCTGACGGGAGGTGCGACGTGAAGAGCCGCCCGTGAACATATCGAAAATGTCCGTAAAGCCGCCGAAATCAAAACCGCCGAAGTCGCCCGCTCCCGCGCCGCCCGCGCCGAAGTTCGGGTCAACCCCCGCATGGCCGTACTGGTCATACCGGGCCTTTTTGTCCTTGTCGGACAGGATCTCATAGGCCTCGTTAATTTCCTTCGTCTTTTCCTCGGCCGCCTTGTCGCCCGGATTCAAGTCCGGGTGGTGCTTTTTGACCAGCGCGCGGTACGCGGACTTTATCTCCGCGTCGGAAGCGCCCTTGCCCACACCGAGTATTTCATAAAAATCGCGTTTATCTGCCATTTGTTCCTCAGATATTTAAGTAACAGTAGTTTTTGCTTTATGCAATATATGTAAATCGCGTCCGCCTTGCGGCAAGGGCGCGTTTCCTGCGGCTTCATCCCCGGTTGATACCCGGTTCATCCCCGGTTGATGTGCCTTAATCGTCCAGCTTAAGCACCGCCATAAACGCCTCCTGCGGCACAGACACGCTGCCGAGCGAACGCATACGCTTTTTGCCTTCCTTTTGTTTTTCC
>JAISTA010000242.1 GCA_031272845.1 Oscillospiraceae bacterium | reverse complement strand
CGACCGCGAGCTGGGTCAGGCGCGCGTCGCCGCGATTCTCCGGAAGCTCGCGCCGCGCCTTATCGTCGCTGACGAGACCTCCGCCGCGTTTATCGCCGAAATGGAGCTGGAAAATCTGCCGGAAATACTGCTGTACTCCGAAATTCCGGAGGCCTCCGGCTTCACTCCTCCTCCGCCCCTGCCGGACAATCAGCCCGCGTACATAATGTACACCTCCGGCTCGACGGGCACGCCGAAGGGTGTCGCCGTGTCGCACCGCGCGCTGATTGACTATATCTATGCCCTGTCTGAGGTTCTCGGCGTTACGGACAAGACCGTTTTCGGCAACCAGACGCCGCTGTATATGGACGCCTCGCTGAAAGACATTTACCCGACCATTTTCTTCGGCGCGACGACGTATCTTATTCCGCACGGGCTGTTTACAACGCCCCTGCGCGCCGTCGAGTTTCTGAACAGGCATGAGATCAACACGATTTTCTGGGTCGTCTCGGCGCTGACGCTTGTTTCCGGCTTCGGCACTCTGAAAAAGCTGATACCCGAAAGCCTCACAACAATCGCGTTCGGCGGCGAGGTGTTCCCCGTCGCGCAGTTCCGACTGTGGCGCGAGGCTCTGCCGAATGCGCGGTTTCTGAACCTCTACGGCCCCACGGAGATAACGGGCGTTTGCGCGTGGTATGAGGTTGAGGGCGAGCTTGCAGACGGAATCCCGATAGGAAAGCCCTTTGCCAACACGGAGATTTTTCTGCACGAGGGCGAGCTGCTTGTTCGCGGGCCGCGCGTCGCTCTCGGCTACTGGGGCGAACCCGAAAAGACGGCTGAGGTTTTCGTTCAGAATCCAAACCACAACCTGTACCGCGACATCGTGTACCGCACAGGCGACCTTGCGCGGTATGACGAAGACGGCAATTTAGTCTTTGTGTCGCGTGCCGACCACCAAATAAAGCACCTGGGCTACCGCGTTGAGCTTGGCGAAATTGAGGCGACGGCAGGTAAAATCGAGGGACTTGCGTCAGTCTGCTGCGTTTTTGACAAGGAAACCGGGCGCATTACAATGTTCTACGCCGGCGATTTGGAGCCAAAGGAGTTGTCCGCCGCGCTGCGAAAGCTCCTGCCGCGCTATATGCAGCCGGACAGAGTGAAAAAACTCGATGAAATGCCGAAAACCGGCATAGGCAAGATCGACCGTGTGAGCCTGCTGGCGTTAGCTACCGCAAAATAGGCGCCGCCGCGCTACCCTAACAAGCAAAAGGAAACAGCAAATGGAAAAGCTAATTGAAATTCTGAATAACATCCGCGACGACGTGGATTATGAGACCTGCGACACACTGATTGACGACGGCATTTATGTCTCGTTTGACATTATCTCTCTCGTCGCCGCTCTCTGCGAGGAGTACGATATTGACATCGGCGCGGAGGAGCTTATACCTGAAAACTTTAATTCCGCAAAAGCGCTGTATGAAATGGTTCAGCGCCTGATTGAGGAACAAAATTGAGCTTTACCTCGTCGTATTTCCTGCTTTTTCTCGCAGTCCTCGCCGTACTGTATTATTTGCCCTTTCGCAGGCTGCAATGGCAGCTTCTTCTTGCCGCCAGCTTTTTTTATTACGCCTTTTCGGGGCTGATTAACCTCGCCTACATCAGCGCGACTATTGTCACGACGTTTATCGCAACGCTCTTAATGGACAAGCTGCGCACCGCCGAGGGCCTTTCCAAAAAGCAGATCAAGTCCCGCCGCCGCGCCGTAATGCTCGTGTGCCTTGTCATAAATATCGGCGGGCTTGCTGTGTTCAAGTACGCACCCCTGCGGTTTCCGCTCGGAATCAGCTTTTACACGCTGCAGACAATGGGCTATCTGATTGACTGCTACCGCGCGAAAAACGCGGAATTTACGGAGCGCAACCCGTTTCGGCTTGCACTGTTCACGTCATTTTTCCCGCAGCTGATTATGGGTCCTATAAGCCGGTTTTCGGACCTCAAAAAAACGCTTTACGGCGGTCATAAGTTTAACGCTGATTCATTTTTGGACGGCTTTTTGCGCATTGCCTTCGGTATGTTCAAAAAGCTCGTGATTGCGGACAGGCTTAGCCCCGTTATGAAAACAAATCCGGCGCTCGCCGTGTTTGGATACGCAATCGTGCTGTACTGCGACTTTACGGGCGGGATTGACATTGCGCTCGGCGTCGCCAAAATTTTCGGCATTGAGCTTGCGGAAAACTTCAACGCACCGTTTTTCTCGAACTCGATTGCGGACTACTGGCGACGCTGGCACATCACAATGGGCGCGTGGTTCCGCGATTATATCTTTTATCCGCTGTCTATCTCAAAGCCGATGCGCAAGCTCACAATGAAGCTTAAGGAAAAGGCGGGAGACGGCGCGGCAAAGAGAATCCCGGTATACATCGCGACAATCGTCACCTGGTTTTTGACAGGTATTTGGCACGGCAGCCAGTGGAATTACATCGTCTGGGGTCTTGCGAACGGCGTTGTGATTATGCTGTCGCAAGAGTGCGAGCCGCTGTACAAGCGCTTTCGCGCAAAAAACGAACGGCTGACAAGCTCTAAGCCCTACGCCGCGTTTACCATAGTGCGCACGTTCCTTCTGATGTCGCTTCTGCGCGGGTTTGACCTGTTTTCGTACCCCGCGCAAACGGCAAAGCTCACCGTGGCAAGCAGCGCAATCGTCGCGGCGGCGGTCTTGCTGCTGGTCGTTCTCGGCCTGTGGCGGCACAGAAGCAAGGACGCGCGGCCGTCACGCGATTTGCGTCTCGCCGGAGCCTTTGCGCTTATCGCGGCGGTGCTTGTGTTCGGCGCGTACGGCCTGGGATACGACGCGAGCGGCTTTATATACACGCAGTTTTAGGAGGCAGGATACGTGAAAAAAATAAAGTTCATAATAATTCCGGTAGTCTTCCTGCTTGTGTTTTTCGGACTGCAAAGGCTTTTAATGCCGAAGTATATGGACGGTGTTTATGACGGTGCAATGCCGAAGGAATACTACGCCGAGCCGAAAGACCACAGCGTTATTTTTCTCGGAGACTGCGAGGTTTACGAAAACTTCTCGCCTATAGAGCTTTGGCGCGAATACGGCATTTCTTCGTACATTCGCGGCGGCGCGCAGCAGCTGGTGTGGCACAGCTACTATTTGCTGGAGGATACGCTGCGGTACGAAAAGCCCGACGTTGTTGTGCTGAGCATTTTCGCAATGCAGTACGGCGAGCCGAAAAATGAGGCCTACAACAGGCTGAATCTCGACGGACTGCGCCTGTCGCTGTCCAAGATAAACGCGGCGCGTGTCTCGGCGACAAGCGGCGAGAGCGCCCTGAGCTACGTTTTCCCGATACTGCGCTTTCACGACCGCTGGCAGGAGCTGAACCTGACCGATTTGCAGTATTATTTCGGCACAAAAAAGGTCGGCCACAACGGCTACCTTATGAAAAACGAGGTGAAGCCGGTTGATTACATTCCGGATACGTCAAACAAGTCCGGCAGCAGCTTTTCGCCCCTTGCGTGGGAGTATCTGGACAAAACGCGTGAGCTGTGCGAGAAAAATGGTATAACGCTAGTGCTGATAAAAGCTCCGACGCTGTGGCCGGCGTGGTACCCGGAGTTTGAGACCCAAATGGAGGACTACGCCGAAAAATACGGGCTGACGTACTTTAATATGCTGGAGTCTGTCGAGGAAATCGGGCTTGACTGGAATACCGACACCTATGACGCGGGTCAGCATATGAACCTGCCCGGCGCAGAAAAATGCGCGCGCTGGCTCGGCGGGAGGCTCCTTGAGCTGACCGCACTCCCCGACCTGCGGGATAACGCCGTGGCGGCCGCCGTCTGGGAAAAGAAAATCGCCGACTACGAGCGAATGAAGGAAATTCAGCTCGCGGAAATCATTGCCTATGGCAAATCAAAAACAATCATCTACTAATGGAGAATAAACAAATGAAAAAGCTTAAAATTACAGCGCTCGCGGCGGTTTTCGCCGTCTGCTTCTTACTCGCCTCCTGCGGCAACGGCAACCCATCCGCAACAACAGAACCGGCCGCGGCAACACCCGTTACCTCCCCGACAGCGACTGCCGAAACCCCTGACGCGTCGCCGAACGCGCCGCCGGACGTGTCCGAAGAGCCGATCGCGCCGTCAATGAAGCCGCCAACGGACGGGTGGATGCTGACCTACAAGGGCGCGGATATTTATCTCGGAAGCAAGCTTGACGACCTGATTGCAAAGGTCGGAGAGCCGAAGGGCCGTATTGAGACGGCGGACTGCGCGTTCGGCACGATCGGCTTCATGGTCGATTTCCCCGGCCTTCAACTGACGACGACACAGCTTGACGGCGTGGATTACATTATGGCGTTTGAGCTTATGGACGACTCCATTAAGACGAATGAGGGCTTGCTGCTCCAGACTGACTCCGGAGACAAGGTCAAGGAGCTGATGGGCGAGCCGCAGGAAACTCGGGAAGAGTTCTGGATATATACCAAGGGCGGCACGAGCCTCACCTTTACAGTTTCGGGCAGCCTAATCACAAACATACAGTACTATTACGACGCGGCCGTTACGGAGTAAGCCCCGGCATTATCACAATAAAAAAACGCAACAGCTGCGCGGTGTTTGGCACCGCGCAGCTTTTGCGTTTTGCTTTCCGGCGGACTTTGTGCTGTCCCCTACCCCGCTGTCACTCCGGCCAAGCCTGCGCCCCGAACCTCCGTGACCGTCACCTCCGCAAGCTCCCCGCGCTGCGCGCCCGCTACCTGAACCTCAAGATAGTTCTCCGAATGCCCGAAGCCGTCCTTTTCGATCAGCACGGCAA
>JAISTA010000188.1 GCA_031272845.1 Oscillospiraceae bacterium | reverse complement strand
CCGGATTAAGCTCTGTGATAAAATCCTCAGCCGCGTCCGGGTTCTCGGACAAAAACAGGCTGTCATACAGGCGTATAACCGCCGGGACGGCCGTTTTCGCGTCCGCCCAATGTATCGTTCCGCGCACCTTGCGCCCGTCGGGTGTGTTTCCGCCGCGCGTTTCGGGGTCATACTCGGCAAAAACCGTCGTAACCGCGCCGTTTTTGTCCGCCTCATACCCTGTACAGGTGACGCAGTAGGCCGATTTCAGCCTGACCTCGTTTCCGGCGTACAGGCGATTGTACTTTTTCGGCGGTTCCACCGCAAAATCTTCGCGCTCAATCCAAAGCTCGCGCGAAAACGCGACGGTACGGCTTCCCGCGCTCTCGTCCTCGGGGTTGTTTTCGACGAGAACGTCCTCGGTTTGCCCCTCCGGGTAGTTCGTGATAACAAGCTTTACCGGGTCAAGCACCGCCATTTTGCGCACAGCCGTCTTGTTAAGGCTTTCACGCAGACAGTACTCCAAAAACGCGTAAGGAATCGTCGAATCCACCTTGGCAACGCCGATTTTTTCGCAGAACGACCGTATCGCCTCGGGCGTGTAGCCTCGGCGGCGCAGGCCGCAGATTGTCGGCATACGCGGGTCGTCCCACCCGTCCACGCGTCCCTCTTCAACAAGGCGGCGCAGCTTGCGCTTAGACATAACCGTGTGGTCAATATTCAGCCGTGCGAACTCAATTTGGCGCGGCTCTGACTTTTCGCCGCTTGGCAGGTAAATGTCCGTGTTCTGAATGACCCAGTCGTAAAGCGGGCGGTGGTCCTCGTATTCCAGCGAGCAAAGGCTGTGCGTTATGCCCTCAATAGCGTCCTGAATCGGGTGCGCAAAGTCGTACATCGGGTATACGCACCACTTCGTGCCCTGTCTGTGGTGCTCCACGTAGCGGATTCTGTACAGCACGGGGTCGCGCATATTAAAGTTGCCGGAGGCAAGGTCGATTTTCGCCCTAAGCGTCATCGCGCCCTCGGGGAACTCGCCCGCGCGCATTCTGGCGAACAAATCAAGGCTTTCCTCAACCGGACGGTCGCGATATGGCGACACTGCGGGTACTCCGACCTCGCCGCGCTTGGCGCGAAACTCCTCGGCGGAAAGCTCGCACACATACGCCAACCCTTTTTTGATAAGGGACACCGCAAGCTCGTAGGTTTGCGGGAAATAGTCCGAGCCGTAGTAAAAACGGTCGTCCCAAGAAAAGCCGAGCCAGGAAATGTCTTCTTTTATGGCGTCCACGTACTCCTCGTCCTCTTTGGCGGGGTTTGTGTCGTCCATACGCAGGTTGCATTGGCCGCCAAAGTCCTCGGCGACGCCGAAATCGATGCAAAGCGCCTTGCAGTGCCCGATGTGCAGGTAACCGTTCGGCTCAGGCGGAAAGCGCGTGTGTACGGTCTTGCCGTAGGCGCGGCCGCCAGGGGCGGTGTCCTCCTCCACGGCCTGATATATGAAGTGTTTTGGGGTGGTTTCCATGGGGTTCCTTGGTTTTGGGGCTTTAGTGTTTGATAAAAGGTGGGGGTTGTTTTATGCGGGGTGCGTGCGTTGTGCGAGGCGAAGCTTTTTGGGTGTGGTTGCTTTGCTTTCCGCGTCGGTGGGGTTCTTTGCGACGAAAATCTATCGGCGGGAACGAAGTGTTCTCTGTTTGGCGCAGATTGCGGTGTTTGAAATGAAGACTTTACTGCTCTTCGGTTCACTGCTGGAACGCCGCCGCGGGGGGGGGGGGGGGACGGTGTGTGCGTCCTTGCGGCGTAACTGCGTCCCCTGTTGCCGCAACGTTTCCGTAGGGGACGGCGTCCTCGACGTCCCTTGTCTGGTTTGCCGCCGGGCTTTGCGTAAGACGGCGTGGCCGTACGGCATGAGTGCGGTCGGGTGCCCGGTGTCATAGGACGCGCTTTGCGCGTCGGGACATGCGGGTGCGGTGGTTGTTGTTGGATTTCAGGCGGTTTGTGCTGTAGGGGACGCTGCCCTCAGCGTCCCGCGCGTTTATTGGTCGGTTGCGGTGGTTCTAAGCACAAATGCCGTGGTCTCGGCATTCCGTACGTCTATTGTTTGGTTTCGGTGGTTCCAGAACGTCAACGCCGTGGTCTCGTGGACGGGACGCTGAGGGCAGCGTCCCCTACAGCGATTTCCGTAACCCGCTGCGTCGGGACACGCACCGCATTGCCGCACAATGTGCGTCAGCAATCGTAGCAGCAACCGACCTTCCGGTAACCACCCCCACCGCAGTTCGCGGCAGGCAGAAGCTTACCCGAGTCTTTAGCCCGCCACAGGCTTCGCCCCTGCGTGCGGCGGTGCTGAAGCATTCGCCGCAACCGCCGCACCTGTCATTGTGTGGGTACACACTTACTTGCAGCTACACCGCCTGCCCGGCATAAAGCGATTTTGCTTCTTTTCTCAAGAGAAAAGAAGTCGCCCCTTTTTGGGGACGATGTCCGGCGAACCGGAAAAAGCAACCGCCCGCCGCGTAGGCGCTTTTGCTGTGAATCGAAGAGCCGCCGAGGCCTTATTCCAAACACCGCACCCGCCTAAAACAGAGAACTTTTCGTTCCTGCCGTGAGTTTTGCGTATCAAAGAACACCAGCCCCACCAGAATTGCCCGCCAAAATATTGTAACTAAAAGGCAGGCTGCGAAGCTCCTTACGTAAACAGCCCGCGCTCCTCCTGCTCCTGCTCCTTTTCAAACACGGAGTGTTTTTCCTTATAACGCTTCATAATAAAATGCGTCGAGGTCGAGGTCACGCCCTCTATCGCCGCAAGGTGCGCGAAAACGAACTCGGAAATCTCGCGCATTGTGTCGGCCCTGACAAGACAGGCGAGGTCGTACGCGCCTGCCATAAGGTACAGGCTCTCGACCTCCTCATAGCGCAGAATGCGCTCCGCAATGCGGTCGTAGCCCGCTCCGCGCTGCGGCGTTATTTTGACCTCAATAAGCGCCATAACCGCGCCGCCGCCGGGCACCTTGTCCCAATCGACGACTGCGGAATACTTCAGTATCGTCCCGTCGCGCTCGGCGCGTGAGATTATTTCGGAGACCTCGTCTTCGGAAATTCCCGTAATTTCGGAAATTTCACGCGGCGACAGCCCGGAATCCTTTTCAAGCAGTGATAAAATCTCGTTCATTTTAATACTCCTTTATACTTTCAGCTCGGCGGGGGCGCTGTCAGACAGATACGCCGCGATTTTTTCGCGCGCTATCGCGACAAGTTCCGCCGTTTGCTCGGCTGCTCTGCCTGTGAATTTTTTCGGGTCAAGCTCCGCGCGGATTTCTTCTTCCGTCAGCCCGAAATCGGAATCCGAAACGATTCGTGCGATCAGGTCGTTCGGCTTTCCA
>JAISTA010000187.1 GCA_031272845.1 Oscillospiraceae bacterium | reverse complement strand
GCTAGAACAGGCCGCGAGGAGGACATACGCCCCTGCCTGCGGTGCCTGAACTGCTTTTCCGTCCTGCTGCCGACGGGGTTTTACACCTGCTCCGTCAATCCGGAGCAGGGGTATGACATTGAGCTGCGCAGCGAAACTGCAAAGCCTGAAAAGCAGCGTGTTCTCGTTATAGGCGGCGGCCCCGCCGGCATGCAGGCGGCGCTTACCGCGTCCGAGCGCGGACACGAGGTTATACTGTGCGAGAAAACCGGGCGGCTCGGCGGCGTTTTGCGCTGTGAGGAAAAGGTTCCGTTCAAGTGGCGCGTGGACGCGTATCTCAACTACATGGAGCGGCAGGCGCAAAAGGCCGCGATAAACATACTGCTTAACACAGAGGTAACGCCGGAGCTTGCGGCGGAGCTGCGCGCGGATGTCGTTATCGTAGCGGTCGGCGCGGCGGCCGCGAAGCCCGAAATCCCGGGAATCGACGGCAAGAATGTGCTGACGGCGGTTGAGGCGTACTCTGACGCGTCGCTTGTCGGGCAAAAAGTCTCCGTTTTGGGCGGAGGCTTTTCCGGAACGGAGCTCGGCATTTACCTTGCCTCCATGGGCAAGGACGTTAACGTTATCGAGATGACGGACCACATCAATGACGGCGGAAACTTCCTGCACGTCAAGGCGCTCAACCTGCAAATTGCAAAGCACGGCGTTAAAATGAGCTTCAACACAAAGGCCGTTAAAATAACCGACAGCGGCGTTGCCGCCATAGACAAAGACGGTGCGGAGGTCTTCTTTGAGGCAGATACCGTAATAAACGCGCTCGGTACCATGCCGAAACAGGAGGAGGCGATGAGATTTTTCGGAGCCGCTCCGCAGTACCACATCATCGGCGACTGCCGCGACGCTAAGAATCTGGAGCGCGCCGTTATGAACGCGTTTCACGTCGCGCGCGACATTGGCCGGTACTTTTAAGCGGCGAAAACCGCCGCTGACAGTCCATAATTATCCGCCCAGCGCGGATATGGAAACGGATTTTCTCCCGGCCGCCGGAAAGCGGCGGAGCCTGCCGTAATTTTGCGGTTTTAGCCCGAAACGGGGCGGCAAATCACCAAAAACGACGCAGGCTCCGCACCTCCCAAAAGCCCTGAGCAAATCCAATAACTAAATCATATAAGGAGAAAGAAATGAAGAAAATTCTAGCAATCATCCTGATGCTTGCGCTGCTGACGTCGCTGTTTGCCTGCGGTAAACCGGCGGAGCCGACACCGTCCGCGCCCGTCATCACGGACACACCGGCAGGTCCGGGCTCAGAGCTGCCGCCCACCCCGCCCGCCGCCGAAAAAATCGGCTGGTATCCCGACGCGCTCGCGGCCTCCGCAGGACGTGAAAAGTACAAAATCGCTTACATCTCGATTGCAATGACAGACCAGCTTCACTCGGCGCTGAACAACGCCCTGAAGGAATGGTGCGCCAAGCTGAACTGCGACTATGTGTCCTTTGACGCAAAGGCCGACTATGACGCGTTCCTGTCCGGCGTTGAAACCTACGCGACGCAGGGACTCGACGCAATCATCATCGACGTTGACGTTTCGGCGCAGCAGCGCACACGCGAAATTTGCGACGAATACGGCGTTGTTTGGTTCCCGGCAATGTCACCGTTTATGGACGAGGCAAATGAAAAATACGTCGCCCCGGCAGTCGTGCTCAACAGCTATACCTGCGGCCGGAATCAGATTGACTGGATGTTCGCGAACTACCAAAAGGAGCTGGGAGCTCCCGAAACGGACGCGTCGAAAATCGGCTACATCTTCCTCGACTGGTCTCCGCACCCGGAAATCCACCTGCGCATAACAGGCGCGACAGACCGCTACACGGAGCTGTATCCCGACCTCGCAGCGACAAACTGGATTCCGATCGACGTTCTGCCGGGCGGCCCTGAGAATTCGGAGGGCGCGTTTGACCTCGTTTCGGCTTACCTCTCGACAAACGCCTCGAAGTTTGACTACTGGTTTATCGGCTCTGCCACAGACGAATTCGCAATCGGCGCGGCAAGAGCGGTTGAGCAGCTCGGCCTTGCCGATAAGGCGATAATCTCGGCGATTATGGGCGGCTCGGTTATCGAGGAGTGGAACGCCGGAACAGCAACGCCGTGGAAATCCCTGATTACAGTGCCGCTTGTTGTTCTCGCGGAGCCGATGCTTTGCGGACTTCTCGCGATTCTTGACGGACGCGCGACGTATGAGTCGCTTTGGCAGGATTCCGTGCCGGCTGGACAGACCTACGGCATACTCGAGTTTGCGCCGCAGGAGTTTACCGCCGCAAACAAGGGCGACTACTTTACAAGCGTAGACGCGTGGATTGCGCACACATACCCGTAAGCACATTGGACTGAAAAAAGAATAAACGGCAAACCCTAAAAGAGGGTTTGCCGTTTATTCAGAAGACTTTTATTGTTATCCTGAGGTTAGAAATGGCTGAAAAAGAAATAAAAATTCCGCTTATGCCGACGGTTTGGGAAACCGCCCAAAGGGATTACCCCATATCCCCGCGCGAGAACCTTATGCTTGTGCTGAACCGCAAAAAGCCGCGCTGGATGCCGAATCTCGCGGACTCCTCGCAGATTTATCTGTCAAGCCTAGAGCGGGACAATCCGCCGTGGGGAGTACAGTTTTTGACCGACTGGTTCGGCGTTGAATACAGGTATTCGGAAGCGCAGGGCTCGTCTACACCGCAGGGAAACGTGATGAACGACGTTACCGAGTGGAAAGAAAAGCTGCACTTTGAGGATCTGTCAAAATACGACTGGAAGACAGAGGCCGAGAATTTCCCTCGCGACGAGTCCAGGGCGCTGTATATGATGATGGCAAACGGCCCCTTTGAGCGTCTGCACGGGCTTGAGGGCTTTGAGCAGGCACTGATAGACCTTGTCACGGAGCCTGAAACGGTGCGAGAATATATGGACGCGATCGTGGATTTTCGCCTTGAGCTGTTCAACAGGATCCGCGACCACATCGAGATAGACT
>JAISTA010000186.1 GCA_031272845.1 Oscillospiraceae bacterium | reverse complement strand
AGTGCGCGGAACGCTAGGCCTTTTTATCCGGCGCGATAAAGTCCAAATCACTTCTGGCTTTGCCGAACCCGCCGTTATCAGGGGGCGCGGCGTTGCCCATAAGGCTCTTTTTCGAAACGTCAAAGCCCTCTCGCTCGCTTGTCAGGCGCAGCGCCTCTTCCTGACGCTCGGCAGTCGCCTTGAGCGCCGCGAGCTCCTCAACGCCGCCCTTGTAGGTGTAGTACTTAAACCGGTCAAACTCCAGCTCCACCATACGCGTGCCGGATTTATAGGGGACAACAAGGAAAATTTCGTCCTCAATACCCTTGAGGAGAATTTCGCCGAGCTCCTTGGGCTCAATGCCGCTCTCGTGGAAGCCTGCAAGGAAGCTCTGCGTCTTTTCAGAGACGTTATAGCCCGTGTTGGAAAACTCCTTCGGGCGGTTGAGGGCCGCCTCGTAGATGTGCGACTTGACGTTTGCCGGGCAAATCGCCGAAACGCCGATGCCATAAGGCTTGAGCGCTACGTAATACGACTCCAGCAGGTTAAGCATAGCTGACTTTGCGGCGGCATAGGGCGCGGTCACGGGGCCGGGGCCGAACGCGCCGTAGGAGACGGTTCCCGCGATATAGCCGCCCGTGCCTTTTTTGATCATGCGCGGCACAAAGGTGATAAGGCCGTTGACGACAGCGTCAAAGCACACGCCCATAACCCAATCGAAGTCGTCATAGGTCGAGGCTTCGGCAGGGCCGAAGGTGTTAACGCCGGCTGTCAGGCAAAGAATATCCGGGCAGGCGCCGTAGACCTTTTCAATCTCGTCCGCCGCAGCGGCCGTCGCCGCGCGGTCCGTAACGTCAAGCTTTATCGCGTAGTCCGCCGCGCCGGCTTTGATCGCCTCGTTGAGCCGCTGGCGGTTCATGTCCGCGATAACGACCTTGGCTCCCGCTGCCGTGAACACCTGCGCCTGCCCGAGCCCGACACCTGAGGCGCCGCCTGTGACAAATACGATTTTGTCTTTGAAATCTTTCATTAAGGTAATTCCCCTTGAGTTAGTTTTACTATAAAACATTATATATCAAAATTTTGAATTGTTCAAGGGGGAATTTTTGATTTTTGAAGTGGGGTTGGTGTGTGGCAGGGGCGATACTTTTTGCGATTATGCTTTTTGTGTGCGGCGGTTGGCTTTATTGCGCGGCGAAGCGTAGGGTGGGGGCGCTGGTTCCGCCGGCTTTACTGGGTACTTGCGGCGGTGTTGGGGTCCTTTGCGACGCAAACCCAAACCAAAAAATCCCCAACAAAGCCCGCCTCCGGCAAGCACCACGCGGAGAACAAACAGAACACACAAACCAGCCCCCGCCACTTGCAATTTTCATTTCTTATGCTATAATGTTATCATAGCAATTTTATGCTCAGCAAAACTTACTCAAATGCAAACACCGCAAGAAAAATTCCCGCAGCTTTGCTGCGAACAAATAAAGCTTCTTACCGGCGGCAAAAAGCTTGCCTATATCGGTACCTACGGCTGTCAGCAAAATGTTTCGGACTCCGAAAAGCTGCGCGGTCTTCTTATCGAGGCCGGTTATGAGCCGACTGACGACGATTCCGCCGCCGACATCGTTGTGATCAACACCTGCTCCGTGCGGGAGCACGCTGAGGCGAAGGTTTTCGGCATAATCGGTGCGCTGTCGCACAAGAAAAAGCGTCAGCCGGACTGCGTTATTGCCGTTTGCGGCTGTATGACGGAGCGCGAGGGCGCTAAGCAAAAGCTGCGCGCGTCTTATCCGCAGGTGGACATTGTGTTCGGTCCGTCGGAGCTTCAGCGCTTTCCGGAGTATCTGTACCGGCATCTATCAGAGCGCGAGCGCGTTTTTTCAGCGCATACTTATGCCGCTGCCGAGCGTCCGGAGATACACGAGGGGCTTCCCGCCGCGCGGGACAAATCCGTTTCGGCATTCGTTTCGGTTATGTACGGGTGCGACAATTTCTGCTCCTACTGCGTCGTGCCGTATGTGCGCGGGCGGGAGCGCAGCCGAGAGCCGGAGGCCGTTTTGCGCGAGGTGCGCGGGCTTGCAGAAGCGGGCTACCGCGACATTACGCTGCTTGGCCAAAACGTGAATTCCTATGGCAAGGGACTGCCGGACGCAGTCACATTTCCGGAGCTTTTGCGTCGGGTAAACGAGATTCCCGGTGACTTTCGGGTACGGTTTATGACGAGTCACCCAAAAGACGCGGATGGCGAGCTGTTTTCCGCAATGGCGGAATGCGATAAGGTTGCCGCCTGCCTGCACCTGCCGTTTCAGTCCGGTTCAACGCGCGTGCTGGAGGCGATGAACCGCCGGTACACGCGGGAGCAGTATCTCGAAAAGGTAACCGCCGCGCGTGAAAAAATCCCCGGACTTGTGCTGACGAGTGACGTTATAGTCGGCTTTCCGGGCGAGACGGAAGCGGATTTTGAAGAGACGCTCAGCTTAATTGAACAGGTGCGGTTTGACGCGCTGTTTACCTTTATATATTCTCCGCGTCCCGGCGCGCCGTCTTACCTGACTAAGGCGACAGACGCGCCGGAGACGATTCAGGCGCGGTTTGACAGGCTGCTTGCCGCGCAAAACCGCATTTCAGAGGAGCTCCACGCGGGTTATATCGGAAAAACGGTGCGCGTGCTGATTGATAAAGAGGTTGGCGGCGCGGAGTACCCGTTTGAGGGGCGAACCGAGGGAAACCGCCTTGTGCGGTGCAAAACAGGCGAGCCGGGGCAGTTCCGGGACGTGACGGTAGGCGGGGCAACCCGCTGGTCTTTGTTCGAATAGCCCGGGATAAGCAGCTGCGCCGCTGCGATAGGAGATAAATATTACATGCACATTTTAGACGGAGCATTCGGCACGCTGCTGCTGCAAAAAAACGTTCTTGCGCCGGGCGAAAACACGCTTTTTGCAAACGCCAAGGCGCCCGAGACAGTCGCGGAAATCCACCGGGACTATATTGCCGCCGGGAGCGATATTATCTGCGCGAACACCTTTGGCGGCTCGCACGAGCTTCTTCTGGGTCTGCGTGCGGGCGATACAAGCACGGCCGAGCAGTTGATTGCCGGGGGAATTGCCATTGCAAAGAAAACGGCAGGCGCGGCCGCCGTTGCGCTTGACGTTACGACGACTGGCGATTTTCTTGAACCGCACGGAGAAATGACGGAGCAGGAGGCCGCCGCCGTGTACAGAAAGCTTGCGTCGTATTCAGACCAATGCGATTTTGTCGTGCTTGAGACGTATTTTGACGCACGCGAGCTTGAAATTGCGCTTGCGGCGTTTGCGGACGTTGAAAAGCCCGTTATCGTCAGCATGACCTTTGACGAAAACGGCAGAACCTTTGCCGGCTCCTCGGTCAAGGAATTTGCGGAGATCATCGCGCGGCACAGCTATATTGCGGCGGCTGGCATAAACTGCTCCCTGCCGCCAAAGCAAATAACGTCCGCCGCGCTGGAATTCGCGCGCCTTGCGGCAAAGCCGATTGTGCTTGTGCTAAACGCCGGAATGCCGAACAGCGGCATAACCGCGCCGGATGAGTATGCCGGAGATTTGTATAAGCTGACGGCTGAAATACTCGCGTCAGGCAAGGCCATTTTCGGCGTCGGAGGCTGCTGCGGGACGACACCCGCGCACATCGCGGCCGTTAAAAATCTATTTACTACTAAAGGAATCGCGGAATAAAACTTTGCAGCTAAAAGCAATCGAACTACAGGGCTTTAAGTCCTTTGCAGATAAAACACGGCTTGTTTTTCCAAAGCCCGTCACCGTTATTGTCGGCCCGAACGGCTGTGGCAAAAGCAATATCGCGGACGCCGTGCTTTGGGTTATGGGCGAGCAGTCTCCGCGCGCGCTGCGCGGCGGCAAAATGGAGGACGTTATCTTCGGCGGGACGAAAAAGCGCAATCCGACCGGCTTTGCCGAGGTTGAGCTGACGCTTGCGATAACCCCGGAGGACATTATCTCCCAGCGGCTGCCGTCCGGCTTTGCATTTCCGGAAAATGAAAGCGAGCTTGCCGTTTCGCGCCGCTACTACCGCTCCGGCGAGAGCGAATACCGCATAAACAAAAAGGTCGCGCGTCTGCGTGACGTTGCCGAGCTTTTTATGGACACGGGTCTCGGAAAAGAGGGCTACAGCGTAATCGGGCAGGGCAGAATTGACGAGATTCTCTCGACAAAGTCCGAGGATCGCCGCGCCGTGTTTGAAGAGGCCGCCGGGATTTCAAAGTTCAGGCACCGCAAGGAGGAATCCGAGCGCCGCCTGCGGTCTGTGGACGAGAATCTCACCCGCGTGTCAGACAAAATTTCGGAGCTTGAGCTTCAGGTTGAGCCGCTGCGCGCACAGGCGGAGGTCACGCGAAAATACCTCGGATTAAAGGACAAGCTGCGCGAGCTTGAGCTTTCCGAATGGAAAAGCGAGATTACAGAGCTTGAGCAAAAAGAGACGGAGTCCAAGCAGGCTCTTTCGGAAAACGAGCGCGGTCTTGCGCGCGCGCAGACAAACGCAATCCGCTACGAGCGGGAGATTGCCGAAGCGTCAGAGGCCGTTGTGCAGTCCACGCGGCAGCTTGACGCGCTCAGGGCGCAGACTGCCGACTCTGAAAAAGAGGCGGCGCAGGCGCTTGCCGCAATCGACGGCAAGCGCGAGCTGATTGCGGCAAACAACGAGCGCGCCGAGCGCGACAGACTGGACGCGCAGGCGCGCGAGACGAGGAAAACCGATTTTGCCGGGCAGATTGACGAATTAAGCGCGCAAATTACGGCAAAAACCGAGCAGTCCGCGCGGCTTGATACAGAGCTGGCGTCCGCGCAGCTCCGTCTTGGCGGAGCGGGACAGCAAGCCGTGGAGCTTGAGCAAAAACGCTCCGCGCTTCTTGCGCGAGAGAGCGAGCGCGCATTTTCCGAGGCAGGACGGCGCGCGCTTGTGCTGTCGCTATCCGACAGCCTGCAGGAGTCGGTAGACCGCGAGACGCAGTTTGAGCTCCGCGCAAACGAAATGCAGGCGGGAATCGACGAGACTGCCGCTGCGATTGAAAAGAAGCGGTCGGAGCTGCTGGAGACCGAGGAGGAGCTGACCTCCAACAAAAACGTAATCGCGGGGCTGAATATGCGCGCCGCGTCGCGCAAAAAGGCGGCGGACGACGCGGCAAGTGCGCTGCGCTCCGCAGAAAACGACCTGCAGAGTCTGCGGCACAAAACGACGATATTGCGCGACCTTGAAAAGAGCTACGAGGGCTATTCCCGCGCCGTGCGCGAGGTTACACGCGCGGGGCAGGTCGGCTCACTGCGCGGAATTCTCGGCACAGTCGGCAGTCTTATGCGCGTAGAGTCAGAATACGCGCTGGCGGTTGAAACGGCGCTCGGCGCTGCGATACAGAACATTATAACAGACACAAACCGCTCTGCAAAGGACGCGATTTATGACTTAAAGCGCCGCGACCTCGGCCGCGCGACATTTTTGCCGCTCGACACGATTGAGGGGCGGTCGCTTGACGACCGCGGGTTTGACAGGCACTCGGGCTATATCGGCCTTGCCGTTGACCTTTGCGAGTTCGACGAGAAATATTCCGCAATTTACGCGAACCTGCTTGGCCGCTGCGCAATAGTCGAGACGCTGGACGACGCGACGGAGCTTTCACGCGAGACGGGCGCGAGGTTCAAGGTCGTCACGCTTGACGGGCAGGTCGTAAACTCCGGCGGATCGCTTACCGGCGGCTCAAACGTCAAGGGCGCGGGCATTTTGTCGCGCGCGGGCGAGCTTGCAGAGGCAAAATCGCTTCTTGCCGTTCTTGAAAAAAAGGTAGCGGAGCTGACCGAAAGCTGCGAGGTGAAAAACCGCGAGGCAACGGCGGCAGTATCGGAGCTTTCCGCCAGAAGCGGCGAGATAGACCGTGCGGAGAACGCGCTCTCAACAAAAAACGCCGAACTATCCGGCCTTTTGGCGCAGCTGACCGACAGGCAGTCGCGCCTTGCCGAATTCCGCGCCGAGGGCGCCGCCGCAACGGAAAAGCAAAAGTCAGACGGCACGGCAATTGAGGAGCTGAACGCGGAGCTAAAGCGGCTTGAGGAGGAAAAAGACGAGCTGCAGCAGGAAATCGCGGCGGCAAACGACGAAATCGCCGCGTTTGCGGAGCAGAAATCCGCGCTGGATGAAGGGCTTGCCGCACTGCGCCAGCAAATCGCGCAGACGGAAACGGAGCGGCGCGCGCTTGAGACGCAGCTTGCGCAGCTCTCCGGATTTTTGCGCGAAACAGAGGATGAAACGAGCAAAAAGCTGCTTGCAATACAGGAAATAGAGAGTCAAAACCAGGCGCTGGAGTCCGAAATTGCGGAGCTGCAAAGCCGCGTTGAGGACAAAAACGCCTCGTCCCGTACGCTGCGGCAAGAGGAGCAGACGCTTTTGTCCGAGCGGCTTAGTCTTGAGGGCAAAAAAGAGACCGCAGAAAAGCTTATGCGGCAAGAAGCGCAGAGTCAGATGGATCTGGAGCGCGAAAAAATGCGGCTGGAGCGCAATATTCAGGTGGCGGTTGACAAAAAGCTTGCTATAATCGAAAAAATGTGGGAGGAGTACGAATTCACCGTTTCCGCCCTGCAGGCAGCCGAATTCCCGCAAGCGGAGGATTTGGCGGAGCGCCTTGTCAAAACGCGGCGGGAAATTTCTGCCCTCGGCACGCCGAATCTCGGCGCGATTGAGGAGTTCGCCCGCGTTTCCGAGCGGTATGTGTTCCTGACGGATCAGCGAGACGATGTTTTGCGCGCAAAGGACGATTTGCTTGAGGTAATCGCCTCAATCACAGGCGAAATGGAGACGGTTTTCACGCGCAAATTCGCGGAAATACGCGAAAAATTCCTTGAGGTGTTCTCGGAGCTTTTCGGCGGCGGCGAGGCTGACCTTCTTTTGCAGGACAGTACGGACGTGCTCTCCTGCGGAATTGAAATAAAGGTTCAGCCGCCGGGAAAATCGCTGAAAACGCTGTCGCTTTTATCCGGCGGAGAGCGGGCGTTTGCCGCCGTCGCGCTGTATTTCGCGATGCTCAAGGTAAACCCCGCGCCGTTTGTTATACTTGACGAAATTGAGGCCGCGCTGGACGAGTCAAACGTTCTGCGGCTGGCAAAATATATGCGCAAAATCTCCGGAGCAACACAGCTTATTGTCGTATCGCACAGGCGCGGCACAATGGAGGAGGCGGACACGCTGTACGGCGTTATGATGCCGGAAAAGGGCGTTTCGCGGATTCTGACGCTGGACTTGCCCGAAGAGGGCGAGGAGCTTGTCAGCGCGGCGGCGAATGTGTCATAGGGAGTGTTTTGCGGCGTGGCGCTTTTGTTTGGGTGATTGCTTTGGTTTTGTGGCGGTGCAGGTGTTCTTTGCGACGCAAATCTTGCGGCGGGAACGAAAAGTTCTCTGTTCGACGCGAGGTGCGGTGTTTGAAATTGGGACGCTGCTGTTCTTCGGTTCACTGCAGAAGCGCCTACGCGGCGGGCGGTTACTTTTTCCGCTTCGCCGGAAAAAGTAACCAAAAAGGGGCGACTTCTTTTAGAAAGAAGCAAATCTTTTTTTATGCCGG
>JAISTA010000069.1 GCA_031272845.1 Oscillospiraceae bacterium | reverse complement strand
CAAAAGAAAAAAAGACCGCCGGTGATTGCCGGCGGCCCCAAAAAGAGGATGAACACATGAAAAAGGAAAACGACGAACAAAATTCATGAGTCACTTAACTCATGACCTTATTTTAACCTAAAAAAATAAAGCATTCAACCATAATAATTTTAAGGTCCTGTTAAGTTTCATAAGATTTTGCATCAAATATGACTGATATTCAGAAAAAATTCATACAATTGCGCGCACAGGCGATTGCCTCGCAGTTTGCGCACCTGAACCCCGAGCAGCAAAAGGCCGTCTGCAAAACAGAGGGTCCTCTGCTGATTTTGGCGGGCGCGGGTAGCGGCAAGACTACCGTTTTGATTAACCGTATCGTGAACCTCCTGCGCTTTGGCCGCGCGTCAGACAGCTCCGGCGCGCCCGAAAACGCAACGGCGGACGATGTTGCCCTGCTTGAGGCGTTTTTGCGCGAGCCTGCTGTTCCTATGCCGGAGCACGTTGCGCGCGTTTGCCGCGAGGGACGCGTCTGGCCGTCTGAAATCCTTGCGATTACGTTCACAAACCGCGCGGCGGGTGAGCTTAAATCGCGGCTTGACGCGGCAATCGGCCCGGATGCGGCGGACGTGTGGGCGATGACGTTCCACTCGGCCTGCGTACGGCTTTTACGGCGCAACGCCGATAAGCTGGGATATACGAACAAATTCCTGATTTACGATTCAGCCGATTCGCAGTCGATGATTAAGCGCATTTTGTCTGAGTTTGAGCTGGACAGCGAAAAATACGCGCCGAAAAAGGTTCAGAACATAATCTCCGGCGCAAAGTCGGCGTGTATGACCGCCGCGCAGCTAAAGGATGAGGCGAATTTCAACCACGACAGCTTTAAAAAAGCTGTTGCGGATGTGTATACGGAGTATCAGTCGCGGCTCAAGACCGCCGACGCGATGGATTTTGACGATTTGCTGCTTGAAACGGTGCGTCTGCTGCGCGAAAATGACGACGTGCGCGCGTATTACCGCAATAAATTTCGCTACCTGCTGATTGACGAGTATCAGGACACAAACGGTCTGCAATACGAATTCGCGCGGCTTTTGACAAACGACGGGCAGAACATCTGCGTCGTCGGCGACGACGACCAGAGCATATACGCGTTTCGCGGCGCGACAATTGAAAATATACTGAGCTTTGAGGAAAAATTCCAAAACGCGGCGGTTATCCGCCTTGAGCAGAATTACCGCTCAACCTCGCATATTCTCTCCGCCGCAAACAGCGTTATTGAAAATAACGACGGCCGTCACAGCAAAAAGCTGTGGTCTGAGCTCGGCGACGGGCAGCTTCCGCGACTTGTTGTGAGCCTGGACGAGCGTGAGGAGGCCCGCTTTGCGGCGGACAAAATTCTGGACGGCCTTGCCTCTGGCAAGAGCTTTTCGGATTTTGCCGTGCTGTACAGAACCTCCGCGCAGTCTCTGAACTTTGAGCAGGAGCTGACGCGCCGCAATATTCCGTATCGTATCCACGGCGGAACCGGATTTTTCGCGAGGGCTGAAATTAAGGACGTTTGCGCGTACCTTTCGGTCATCGAAAACCGCGCGGACGACGTGCGCACACTGCGCGTTATAAACAACCCGCCGCGCGGAATCGGAGCGGCGACGGTTGAGACGCTGCGCGGCGCCGCCGCGCGAGAAGGGCTGTGTATGGCGGATGTCGTCGCGAATTCCGAAGAGTACCCGGAGCTTGCAAAAACAGCGCCTAAGCTGCGCGTATTCTTCGATATGATGGACTACCTGCGCGATATGGCCGCGACGCTCGCGCTGTCTGACTTTTACGACGCGCTGATAGACGCCTCCGGCCTTGTCGCGGAGCTGCAAAAAAAGAACACGGAAACAGAGCGCAACAAGATTGAGAACATCGCGGAGCTTCGCTCTATGATAATGGCGTTTGAAAAAAACCGCCCGGAGGGCACGCTTGGTGAATTCCTGGAGGAAACCGCGCTCTTAACTGACGCTGACCGCGACACGGATACGAACGAAAAGGTCGTGCTGATGACGATTCACTCGGCTAAGGGGCTGGAGTTTGACACTGTGTTTATCGGCGGCTGCGAGGACGGGCTTTTTCCCGGCTACCGCTCGATCGGGGAGCAGTCCGAGATGGAGGAGGAGCGCAGACTTTGCTATGTCGCGATGACACGCGCAAAACGCCAGCTTTACTTTTTGCAGGCGCGCCGCCGCACGCTTTACGGCAAGACAAACGGAACGATCGTCTCGCGCTTTATTGAGGAAATCGACCCGCAGCATATCGAAATGCCGAAAGAAAAGCCGTCCTATGCGGATTTTGCCGGCTTCGGCGAGTCCGGGAGCGGCGGCGGATACGGCTCCGGCGGCTATGACGCGTACAGACCGTACGGCGGCGCTCAGCGCAGCTACGGCGCGGCGCAAAAGCGCCCGAAGCCGGCGCCCGCACCCGTCCCGGCCGCCGCGCCTGTTCCGAAATTTGCGGCGGGGCAGAGCGTGCAGCACAAGGCGTTCGGCGCCGGCACCGTCGTTTCCGCAACGCCCGCCGGGTCTGACACGCTGCTTATAATCGACTTTTCGGGGCAGCAGCGAAAGCTGCTTGCCAACACCGCACATAAATTTATGGAGATACTGTGATATGACCGCTCCGATTCTGACCGCCGCCGAGCTTGGCGCTTTGCCGAATGTCTGGCTCAGCGAAAACCCTTATTCCGTCGGACTGATTGACAATACTAATAAATTGAGGACAGGAGAAGAAAATTGATGAATGCGTACATTCAGCTCATTAATAACAATTGCAATAACAGTTATAGGCGGACTCATCACCCATTTTACTACTCTAAGCAAATCAAAAGCAGATATGCGGGCGCTTCAAGAAAAAAATCAGCACGATATAGATAAATTGATGCAGCAGCATAAATTGGATTTGGACGCTCAAGAACGAAAGCATGAAATGGAAAAAGAAAAACTCGAGATTGAATATAAACATCAAATCGACCTGCAAAAAAACGAAATTGGATTGAGTACTGGACAAGAACTTTTTTCAACAATAACAAAAGAGTATTTACGCTCTTCCGCCGGACAAACACAAATGCGGCAAGCCAGAAAAAAACGAAAACAATAATCAAACGGTGCATAATGTGTGCACTATGAGAGGTAACATATGCCCGCTCCGATTCTGACCACTGCCGAGCTTGGCACTTTTCCGAATGTCTGGCTCAGCGAAAATCCCTATTCCGTGGGACTGATTGACCAGTCCCTCCTGCCGAACGAGGAAATCCGCCTGTCTCTTAACGACGCTGACGCTATGTTTGAGGCCATCTACACGCTGCGCGTGCGCGGCGCACCCGCCATCGGCATTTTCGCGGCTTACGCGATTTTTGTGCTGTCGTCTCAGACGCGGCAGACCGAATACGGCGGGTTTTACGCCGAATTCAAGAAAAACAAGGATTATCTCGATTCCTCCCGCCCGACGGCGGTCGATTTGCGCAAGCAGCTTGACAGAATGGAGCGCGTCGTTTCGGAAAACAGCGCTTTGTCCGTCGCCGCGATACTTGACGCGCTGCTGCACGAGTGCTGCTCGATTCAGCGCGAGAACCTGAATATGCTGCGCGTCGTATCCGAATTCGGGTTTGCGCTGCTAAAATCCGGCGACGGCGTACTCACGCACTGCAACGCGGGTCCTCTCGCGGGTTCTCCGGGACTCGGCGCGATACTTCTTGCGCAGGAGCGCGGACTGAGTCCGCACGCGTACGTTGACGAGACGCGTCCGCTATTGCAGGGCGCGCGTCTGACGGCATACGAGTTGTCCCGCGCGGGGGTTGACACGACGCTCATTTGCGACAATATGGCGGCGACAG
>JAISTA010000144.1 GCA_031272845.1 Oscillospiraceae bacterium | reverse complement strand
GTTTTCAGAAATGTCCGCGCCGACAAATTTCGCGCCGTGGCGATACATATTGCGCGGCAAAACGCCGGTTCCCGTGCCCAAATCAAGCACGGTCTGCCCGCGCGTGCACAGACCCAAATCCAAAATGCGCCGATAGAATTCGTCCGGATAAATGTCGCGGTATTTTGCGTAATCGCCGGAGGCCGCACCCCAGTCAAAAGCATTGCCGCCGTCTATATTTTCATTGCGCTGCATTTTCACAGTCTTCTTTCCATATAAATTTTGTCCCGCAAAAGAACTCCGCTGTCTACAATCGGATGGTCGTAGTGCTTAGTGAAGTAATCCGGCACGCGGTGAGTTATTTCGAACCCCTGCTTTCGGTAAAACGCAAGCGTACCCGGAACGTCCCCCGTGCCGAGAACAAGCCTGTCAAACCTGCCGCCGTAATGCGCGAAAACGTGCCTCAGCATGTGTGAGGCGTACCCCTGCCTCTGATACGGCTCGTCTGTCGCGAGGTTTTGAACCTCAGCCACGCCGCCGCCCTCGTCCGTCACGGCGCAAACGCAGCGCAGTCCGCCGTCATACAGCGCGAACAGGTCTGCCCGCTCAAGATATTTGTCGATAGCGCTCTCCTGCTCGTCGCCTAAAAGAAGCAGCGGGAGAAAATCTTTTTTATTCTGTGTTATCAGCTTAATCGAAAGCATATTGTACCTTTTTAAGCCGCGCCGAGCAGAAGCGCGAATACAAGCAAAGCATAAAACATATGCAGGGGTGCGGGAACAAGAATGTTCCGGCTCTTCAAAAAAAGAAAGGCTGAATATTGTGCTCAAAATAAGGATTCCGAGAAATCCGAAAGAAGAAAACGTGCTTATAAAAATGCCCTCGTTGATCCAGCGCAGAAAGCGGATTACCAAAACATCACAGCGTTTGTGCTGATTGCAAGGCTGTTGTAGTTATCTCCGGCGGCTGCGTTCAGCAGCCAGCCGCGAAACACCATTTATTTGGCTATACCCGCAAAAAGAACGGCTTTTAATGCAATCAAACGCCAGAGGCTCTTATACAAACAAAGCACAACCAAGAGAATAATCACTGCCATTAATGATAACACAGATACAAAGCACCCGCGCTTGTTCGACATGAAATATCCAGTGCCAAATAAATCACGATTTATTTTATCGCCGGTATTGGTTGTATATCCATCGCTGAAAATATCCTTGTCATCCTGCCCGCTCTCAAAACCTTCCATCTTGAGCGGTTTCATTGTATCAACGTTTGCCCTTTGATATGGAAAGGCGCTCAGAAAAAGATGATACAAAGAAATCCATCGTACTATTCATCGAAAGAATTGGCGCTGGTAGTTGAAAAAGACATTATTCTTTTTTGTTTGTCTCTTCATTATACCAATCGAATTGCTGTATAAATTCACGAATTTGACTCATACGTGTTTCTACGTTTCCTGTGAATTTTTGAGTGTGATAATGAGGTTTTTCAACAGGATTACCATATTTGTTTTTGAAATCTTCCATTATTCGCCACACGACCTCTTCACACTCCTCAATCGAATTACCCACATCCAAAACAAAACTTGAACGTGCTATATTATTTGGATTGATTTCATCGTCAAAAGCGGCCATATATTTAACACCGCACAATTTTATAGAAATACTTCTTTTTTTATTAAGGCTAACAAATGCGCTGCATGTTATAGAATAAGGATTCTTTGAACCGCCTGTCCAGGCAGACCAGTTATATTGCTTAGCTCTGTTAACCAAGGCTGTAACAAGCTTTTTATATTCCGCCTCCCTGTATGTTTTCCAATTTACAGATACATTTCCAACAAATTTCCGCCAATTATCTTCTGAAATGGTTTCGGCATTTTTTATACCGAGCGAAGCAGCAAGCTCTTCTAACCCGGTTTGATAATCATTTTGAAAGTTCGCATATTTTCTATCAGATAATAATAACGGAATATCACACTTCCTATATAGAATAGGAAGCACTGTGATTTTTTTATTGTTGATTTGCTTTGACAAAGCGGCACCCAATTCACTTTTCACCCATTCGGATTTCAAGGCTTCAGGTGAAAGTACGATACCAAGATACTCATTTTCCCTGATACCATTCTCGATTTTCTGTGTAATAGAATCGCCAACCTGTATTTCCCATTTGTCAAACCACACATTAACGCCAAGCCTTTTTAAATCCTTGGCAAGTTTTTCGACAAAAGGTTTATCAATATTAGTATGGCTTAAAAATAGATTTGGAATTTTAGTTCACCTCAAGTTTTATGGTTTGCAGTTTTCACATCTTCAGTAGAGATTTTCGTATACTCAATAGAGTCCGATTGTTATTTCTGCATTGGTATAATGATGCCGAAAGAGGTTTCTATGCAGCGTATTCGACCACAGCTGCATCCGAACGGCTGTCTGCAAAGACGAGCGATTATCACGCCAAAACAGGCGGCGTGGGTTATCAGAAAAAGTTGATACTGAAAATTTACAGTATGTTAATTTATAATGAATGACAAATCGCTAAATGGCAAGGCCTGACCAAAAATATGCGATTAATTCGGAGGATGATTTTTTATTCAGAAAACAATGAACGATATACAATCGGTTCATGAGACCAACGCAAACTAACATCCTGCAGTGATTGCATTAGCTCTTGCGGTAAAGCGCTTTTTAAATCTTCGGCTACAGGAGAATGCGGAAAAACAAGCAGCGCCCCTATGTGTTGGTAGAAGCCGTGTAAAGAAATGTGTGAATAGGCCCCTCCGCTGGCGGCAAATGCTACATAAGGAAACCCTTTTGGAATCCACATATCCGTAAGATCGCACCAGTTATTCGACCTTGCGGAGCGTGTGATTTTGGGGTAGTGCTGATATGCATTGTATTCACCCAGTATTTCTGAATATATTTCTGTCAGTGCAGACAACTCATAATAAGTCAATCCAAAACATGCTCTTGTTAGCTCCGGGTTTTCTTTGAAGCTTTCTGCTGTTCCATCGTTACATCGGACAATGCCAAAGTAACAATCATTGACGGTCGGCAATTTAACAAAATAATTTTTGATTTGCTTCCATTGCATATTTTGAAATAGTTCGTGATCCACAAACTTTGATAATTTAATACAACCATTATATAGCCGGTACATACCAAGCATATTGATCAGTTTTTTTGACGCGGTATAAATATGCTTATTGTGTAAAAAATATGGCCAACTAAATAATTCCCGTCGATTGATGTCCGTTTCGCAAATCCCCATATAGCAATAAAATTCACCTCGTGCTGAAAGGTACATTGCCATATCCGAATTAGCCGGAAATGTTATGTCCTTTCCGAACAACTCCGGTGAATCTAGAGTATCATAAAAGGTAGACGACATATTTGACATTCTGTTTAGCCTCCTGCAGTTTCAATTACTTATGTAGCAGCAATCATCAATTGTGTCGGCAGCGCGCAACGAAAAATCGCAGAGCAAAATCCGGACAAAAAAAGAAATTATGTGATTTGGTTTGACTGTTTTAACCCCATATCGTTTTTCATAGTATATCATAAATTTGCCAAAAAAGCAAATAGGTTTTTTGGCAGGCAGAGGCCAAACGGACGCTTAAAGGAAATCGACCACACTGAAGGGGATTTCGCCCTTGCTGTGGTTTGCGCGCCAGCGCGATTTTGCCGCTCCGGACTTTTGTAAGTGTCAACGAATACCGCCACGACTGCCTACGGCGTATCGAGTTTTCTCGCGAAGCACCGGCTGCACCGCGCGAGAACCGGGATGTAGTGCCGCAAATCTGAGTTAGCGCCCTCGACCGTGTACGTGTCGCTTTTGTCGCGCACATTTCGCACATGCTCGCCACAATACGCCATGTCGCAGTACCCCAAATAGCCGTCCGTGCAGTACTTTTCTTTGTTTCCTTTATGGTGTGCTTGTTGTGGTGTTCACGCGTTTATTTTACCATGCGCCACTGTTTCTGTCCTCTTTCGGCTTTTGGTGCGGGGGCAGGCGGGGTCCGGGAAGAAGCTTCTGTTTTGGGGCGGCCGCTTTGTCTTGGCGGCGTTGTTGGTGTTCTTTTAGACGGAAAACTTATGGCGGGAACGAAAAGTTCTCTGTTTGGGGCGAGGTGCGGTGTTTGGAATTGGGACTCGGCTGTTTTTCGTGGCGAAGCTAGAGCGCCTACGCGGCGGGCGGTTACTTTTTCCGCTTCGCCGGAAAAAGTAACCAAAAAGGGGCGACTTCTTTTAGAAAGAAGCAAATCTTTTTTTATGCCGAGCACAATTGTGCGACAATTAGGATTGTACCCACCCAATGACAGGTGCGGTGGTGTGCGCGAATGCTTCAGCACCGCCGCACGCAGGGGCGAAGCCTGTCCAGCGCTAAAGACTTAGGTTAGGCTGCATGTTGTGGCGGACTGCGGTGAGGGTGGTAGCCGGAAGCACGTTACTACTACGATTGCTGACGCACATTGTGCGGGAGGTAGGTGCGTGTCCCGGCGTGGCGGGTGGTGTGGTGGAGATGGGTGCATCGTGCGGTGAAGGCACGTCCACCGGTGCCGCAACATTTCCGTATGGGACGGCGTCCTCGACGTACCTATTCTTGGTTTGCCGCCGGACTTTGCGTCAAACCGCCGCACTTGTCCGGCGCGGGTGCGGTGGGTGCGTCCGTCTGCCTCCGTGCTTTGCGCGTTGGAACACGCGGGCGCGGTGGTGATGGCGGAGATTTCGGGCGGTCTGTTCCGTAGGGGACGGCGTCCTCGACGTCCCACCCTTGGTTTGCCGCCGGACTTTGCGTTAAACCGCCGTACCCGTACGACTTGGGTTCGGGTTGGTACTTCCGTCTACCTCCGCGCTTTGCGCGTTGCGACACGCGGGCGCGGTGGTTGTGGCGGAGATTTCGGGCGGTCTGTGCTGTATGGGACGGCGTCCTCGACGTCCCACCCTTGGTTTGCCGCCGGACTTTGCGTCAAACCGACGCACCCGTACGGCTTGGGTGCGGGTTGGTGCTTCCGTCTGCCACCGCGCTTTGCGCGTCGTGACACGCGGGCGCGGTGGTTGTGGCGGGGTTTTGGGCAGTGTGTTGTAGGGGACGCTGCCCTCAGCGTCCCGTCCCCAAAAACTCGCTGACGTTACCGAACAAGCGCGTTCTCTACTGCACAGCTTCCTTTATCGCCCTTGCGAATTCATACAGCTTTTCGGCTGACTTCTCTCCGTGCTCCGCTATAATGCGCACGATTGCGCTGCCGACAATAACTCCGTCTGCAACGCCGGCGATCTCCTTTGCCTGCGCCGCGCTGTGTATGCCAAAACCGACGGCGACAGGCGTTTGCGTCGCCGCCCTTGCTGCTGCGACAATGCCCGAAATATCCGTGGTTATCTCGCTGCGCACGCCGGTTACGCCCATAGACGAAACTATGTACAAAAATCCCGCAGACTGCTCCGCAATCTCCGCTATTCGCACGTCAGAGGTCGGCGCGACGAGGCTTATCAGGTCAACTCCGTGCGCGGCGGCTATCGGGCGAACCTCTCCGCTTTCCTCAAACGGCAGGTCGGGGACTATTATCCCGTCCACGCCCGCTGTCTCGCACGCGGCAAAAAAACGCTCGTAGCCGTACTTAAACACCGGGTTCAGGTACGTCAAAAGCACAATCGGCACCTCCGTTTTTTTGCGCAGGGAGGAAACAAGCCCGAAAATGCCGTCCGTCGTTGTTCCGGCGGCAAGCGCGCGCAGATTCGCCTCCTGAATAACGGGTCCCTCCGCTATCGGGTCGGAAAACGGAATCCCGATTTCTATAAGGTCCGCTCCGCCGCGTATCAGCTCAAGAATAAATTCCTCGGAGCGCGCAAGAGACGGGTCTCCGCCTGTAACAAAGGCGATAAACGCCTTTCCGTCCTTGAACGCGTTTGCTATTCTACTCATTTATTGTAATCCCCCTGTACCGCGCGATTGCCGCAACGTCCTTGTCACCTCTGCCCGACAGGCAGACAATAATATTCTCCTCCGTACCGAACCCGCCCGCGATTTTCAGCAAATGCGCGACCGCGTGAGCCGACTCAATCGCGCAGATTATCCCCTCCTCACGCGCCAGAACCTCAAACGCCGCAACGGCCTCGTCGTCCGTTACTGGGACGTACTCCGCGCGGCCTGCGGCGTACAGATTCGCGTGCTCGGGGCCGATTCCGGGATAGTCAAGCCCGGCGGAGATTGAGTACACGGGCGCAATCTGCCCCTCCTCGTTCTGCACAAACAGCGACTTCATCCCGTGGAATACACCGGTACTCCCGCGCGCGATCGTCGCGGCGTGCAGCGACGTGTCAATTCCGCGTCCCGCCGCCTCGCAGCCGATAAGGCGAACGCCTTCGTCGCCGATGAAGTTGTAGAACATCCCAATCGCGTTGGAGCCGCCGCCGACGCAGGCCATAACGGCGGACGGAAGCCGTCCCTCTCGCTCAAGAATCTGCCCGCGCGCTTCTTTTGAGATAACAGCCTGAAAATCGCGCACAATCGTCGGGAACGGGTGCGGCCCCATCACGGAGCCAAGGCAGTAATGCGTGTCGCTTGTGCGGGAAACCCACTCGCGCATTGCCTCGTTTACCGCGTCCTTTAGCGTCTGCGTGCCTGTCGTAACGGCGTTTACCTTTGCGCCGAGAAGCTCCATACGGTACACGTTAAGCGCCTGGCGCTCCGTGTCCTCCTTGCCCATAAAAATCTCGCACTCAAGACCGAGAAGAGCCGCCGCCGTCGCCGTCGCAACGCCGTGCTGCCCCGCTCCCGTTTCCGCGATAAGGCGCGTTTTGCCCATTCTTTTGGCAAGCAGCGCCTGACCGAGCACGTTGTTTATCTTGTGCGAGCCTGTGTGGTTTAAATCCTCGCGCTTGAAATAAATTTTCGCGCCGCCGAGCTTTTTTGTCAGCTTTTCGGCATAGTAAAGCCGGGACGGCCGCCCCGCATAGTCGCTGAGCAGCGCGTCCAGCTCCGCAGTAAAATCCGGATCGTTTTTGCAGCGCTCATACGCCGCTTCAAGCGCGTGGATCTCGTTCATCAGCGTTTCGGGAATGTACTGTCCGCCGTACTGCCCGAACCGCCCGTGCGTGTTGTCTGACATGGTGTATCTCCTAATGTAATGGCGCCGCGATTTCAAGAGGCGCCTAGTTGCCGAAAAAACATTGATATTTGCCGAAACTTTATACTGCGGGACGCTGGGGGCAGCGTCCCCTACAGCAGCGCAGTTCAATTGCCGCAGACTGCCGGCCGCAGCCAAGCTCGCCCCTATATTCTCCGCTGCTCAATTGCCGCTCTCGCCCGAAGCTCGCCCATAAGCCCGTCAAACTGACCCGGGTCAAGCGACTGTGCCCCGTCTGAGAGCGCCTTTGCCGGGTCGTTGTGCACCTCGACGATAAGCCCGTCCGCGCCGACGGCAAGCGCCGCCTTTGACATCGGAGCTACAAGCGAGCGAATTCCTGTCCCGTGGCTGGGGTCAACGACGACAGGCAGGTGTGTTTTCTGCTTGAGTACGACTACAGCCGAGAGGTCGAGCGTGTTGCGCGTCGCTGTTTCAAAGGTGCGTATTCCGCGCTCGCAGAGTATGACGTTCGGGTTTCCGGAGGACATAATGTATTCCGCGCTCATCATAAGCTCCTCAAGTGTAGAAGACAGTCCGCGCTTTAAGAGAACCGGCTTTTTCATTTGGCCGACGACCTTTAGCAGGTCGAAATTCTGCATATTGCGCGCGCCGATCTGCACAACGTCTATATCCTCGAAAAGCTCCGCCTGCGTCTGGTTCATAATCTCGGAGACGACCGGGAGACCTGTTTCCGCGCGCGCCATTTTCAGCAGAGCAAGCCCCTCCTCCTTCATACCCTGAAAGGCGTAGGGCGAGGTTCGCGGCTTAAATGCCCCGCCGCGCAAAAGACGCGCCCCGCTCGCCTTGACCGCCCGCGCAACGTCCAGAAGCTGCTCCTTGCCCTCAACGGAGCAGGGCCCCGCGATTACGGTAAACGTGCCCTGCCCGATTGACCAATCGCCGATTTTTACAATGGTATCCTCCGGGTGCACAGTGCGGTTTACGGCCTTGTACGGCTCCGTAACGCGCTTTCCGTAGGACACAATGTCGGTCGTCTCGACGACATGGTCAAGGTCAACCTCCTTTGTGTCGCCGATAAGGCACACGGCGCTGTGAACCGTGCCCTTTGAGAGAATGGTGGAAAAGCCGCGATCCTCCCAGGCCTTGATGAATTCCGAGACGCGGGCTTCCGGCGCGTCGGGAGTTAGAATAAAAACCATAGGTGTACTCCTTATGTGTCTGATTTATAGTCAAACCACTTGAAAAACGGTTCGGATTTGCTGGAATATTTTTCGGATTGCCGGGAAGAGGACGCGGGCGTGTCGCAACCCGGCAAGGACGACGACACGGCAATGCAAAAAACGGTCCGCCGGGGCGAGTCGTGATTATATTTGCCGCGCCGTGCGCACGCGCCGTACCAGCTCCAGCATCAATGCCCTGTCCTTAACTCCGCGCTGCTTTTCCGCCCCGCTGGATACATCCACCGCAAACGGGTGCACAGCCAGCGCCGCGTTTATATTGTGCAGACCGATCCCCCCCGCGAGAAACACGGGCTTGTCTGTTTGCGGCAAAGCTGCGTAGTCGTAGCTTTGTCCCGAGCCGGGAATGGCTGAATCAAACAAAATATAGTCGCAGTCCGCCGGAATATGCGCGTGCGCCGCTTTTACCGCGCGGATTATCGGAACGCCGCAGATCGCGCGCAGTAGTCGCACATATTCGTCCGTTTCGCCGCCGTGCAGCTGCGCGATTTCTATCACACCCGCGCGATACAGCGCGGCAATATCTGCAATCTCCGCGTTTTGGAACACGCCGACCGGCATAATTCCGTCGTCAAGCCGCTTTCTAAGCGCTTCCGCTGTTTTCGCCTCCACGCGCCGCACGCTTTCGGCGAACACGAAGCCGATATAGTCAGGCCGCGCCTCATTTGCGTACTCAATATCGCACTCGCGCGAAAGGCCGCAGAGCTTTATTTTTGTCCCGCCGCTATTCACCTCGCTTCAGCTCCGCGATAAACGCCGCGCGGTCCTGCGCAAGCATAACCGCCTCGCCGACAAGCACCGCGTCAACCCCCGCGTCAAGCAATAGCCGCGTGTCAGCGCCGGAGGTAATGCCGCTTTCCGCGACAAACAGAATGTCCGCCGGCACGTTTTTGCGCAGCGCCGCGGCGTTGCCTGTGTTTACGGAAAAATCCTTGAGGTCGCGGTTGTTCACGCCGATTATTCTTGCCCCGGCGGCGATTGCGGTCTCAATTTCCGCCTCGCTGTGCGCCTCGACGAGCGCCGCAAGGCCAACCGAATCGGCGGCCGCAAGGTACGCCTTGAGCCGCTCCGCCTCGGTTATCGCGCAAATCAGCAGTACGGCGGACGCGCCGAGCGTTTTCGCCTCGAAAATTTGGTACTCGTCCACAGTAAAATCCTTGCGCAGCACGGGCAGCTGAACCGCCGCCGCGATTTGCTCAAGATACGCGTCCCGGCCTAGAAAATGCTCCGGCTCCGTGAGTACGGAAATCGCGTCGGCGCCGCTTTTTTCGTACTCGCGCGCAATGTCGAGATACGGAAATTCGCCGTTCGGCGCAATCATCCCCTTGGAGGGAGACGCTTTTTTGACCTCCGCGATAACCGCGATACCGGGCCCGCGCAGCGCGCTCTCAAAAGAATAGCTCAGCCGGCTTTTCGCAAGAAGCTCCGCCTCGCGCCGCACGGAGGGCAGAGAACGCTCAGCGCGTTTTTTCGCAACGCGCTCACGCGCTCCCTGCGCCAATACGTCGAGAATCATCGCGCTAACCCTCGTTAGACAGCTGTGCAAACAGCCTGAGCTGCTCCTTTGCCGCGCCGGAGGCGATCGTTTCCCGCGCTATGCCGAGCCCCTCGGCAATCGAAACGCCGGGACGCGCGATATGTATCGCGGCGGCGGAATTCAGCAGGACAGCGTCTGTTTTCGGCCCGGAAGCTCCGCCCAAAATGCTCCGCGTTATCTCCGCGTTTTCCTGCGGCGTTCCGCCGACCAGGTCTGACTTTTGGCAGCGCGTCAGACCGAAGTCCTCCGGCGCGAGCGTGTAGGACGAGTACGCTCCGTCCGCCACCTCGCAAACTGCGGTGTCAGACGAGAGGGAAATTTCGTCCAGACCGTCCCGCCCGAAAACCACCATTGCGCGGGAAACGCCGAGGTTAGTCAGCACGCGCGCAAGCGGTTCGACAAGCCGCTCCTCGTACACTCCGAGAAGCTGCTGCGTCGCGCCAGCCGGGTTTACGAGCGGCCCGAGAATGTTGAAAATCGTGCGTATTCCAAGCTCGCGGCGCACGGGAGCAACATATTTCATCGCGATATGGTAGTTTTGCGCATATAAAAAGCACAGGTTTATTTTGTCCAAAAGTTCAACGCTTTTTTCAGGCGGCACGTCGATTTTAACGCCGAGCGCCTCGAAAACGTCCGCCGCGCCGGAGCGTGAGGTCGCCGCGCGGTTTCCGTGCTTTGCAACGGGTATTCCCGCGGCTGAAACGACGATTGCGGAGGTGGACGAGATGTTGAACGAATTCGCCTTGTCGCCGCCCGTGCCGACGATTTCAAGCGCGGGCCGGTCGTTCAGGATACGCACGCAGTGTTTGCGCATACCGGCGGCAGAGCCTGTAATCTCGTCAATCGTCTCGCCCTTGCACGAGAGCGCCGCGAGATACGCCGCCATCTGAATCTCGCTCGCCTCGCCGGACATTATCTCGTGCATAACGGCCTCTGCCGTTTCGTAATCAAGGTCCTTGCGCGCGGCGGCAAGTGTAATTGCTTCTTTTATCATTGTAAAGGGTTCTCCTGCTGGTTGTTATATTGATATTTTCAGAAAATTCTCAAGTATTTTTGTCCCGAGCGGCGTTAAAACCGACTCCGGGTGAAACTGCACTCCGTAAACGGGCAGCGTTTTGTGCGCAACCGCCATAACCTCGCCCTCTGCGGTTTGCGCCGTCACCGCAAGGCATTCCGGCGCAGTTTCCGGGAGCAGCGCAAGCGAGTGATACCGCGCCGCGATGATCTTCGGCGGCAGACCCGCAAAAACCGGACTGCTGCCGTCCAGCTCAACCTCAGACTGCTTGCCGTGCATAAGCCGCGCCGCGTAGGTCACGGTTCCGCCGTAGACCTCGCAAATCGCCTGATGCCCAAGGCATACGCCGAAAATCGGGATTTTTCCCGCAAGCCCGCGAACAACGTCCTCGCAAATCCCCGCGTCACAAGGCTTTCCCGGCCCCGGAGACAGCACAATATGCGTCGGGGCAAGCTTTTCAATCCCGCCGACCGTCAGCGCGTCGTTTCGCACAACGCGGATATCGGGATTTATCCCACCGATAAGCTGGTACAGATTGTACGAAAAGCTGTCGTAATTGTCAATAAGCAGAATCATAGCTTTGCCTCCCGCGCTTTTTTTAAAATCTCTCGGACTTTCTCGTTTTTTCCCTCTGTATACGCGTTTCTGTCGCCCGGGTATTCTTCGGCAAGGTTTTTTTTCACCCGCTCATACGCCTTAGCTTCCGCCGGATTTGCGTTCAGGTAATCGCGGAACAGCAGATAATTTCGCCATCGCTCACCGTCCGCCTGCACAATATGAATGTGCAGCGAGCGCACCTCGGACGATTCTCCGCCGTCGGCAAAAAGAATGTCGCCGGGGATTTTATGCAATTTGCTTTTGTAAAACCCCGCCGCGTTCAGCTTTGCCGCAAGCTGCTCGGCAATGCCGAGGTCGTCTACCGCCGCGGCAATGTCGATTATCGGCTTTGCCGCAATTCCGCGCACGGCAGTGCTGCCGACGTGCTGGATATCAACCGCCGCCGCGCCGAAAATCGTCTTGAGCTTCGCTATTGTGTCCGCCGCGAGTACTTCCCACGCCGGATTGTGCTTTTCCAGCCTGACCTCGCGGCGCGGCAGGCCGACAGGCGCGTGCGCCGCCGATACCTTTTCCACCGCGTCCACAACGGCGCGCATCTTATTGTTGCTCTCGGCAAACTCTGTTTCCGGCACGCTGTCAGCCACGATTCCCGCGCCCGCGCGGATATACACCCGTCCGTTTTTCATAAACGCGAGCCGAATCGCAATGCATGTATCCGCGTCGCCGTTAAAGCCGATGTAGCCGATTCCGCCGCCGTAAAGCGCGCGGCGCGAGCCCTCGAGCTTATCTATAATCTGCATTGCGCGGAGCTTCGGCGCACCGGAAAGCGTACCTGCCGGGAGTATCGCGGAGATTGCGTCGAGCGCGTCAAGCCCCTCGGCAAGCGAGCCTGTAACGGTCGAGCCAATATGCATAACGTGCGAAAAACGCAGCACCTTCAGGTATTCCTCAACCGCAACACTGCCGAATTCGGATATCTTTCCGATGTCGTTGCGCCCCAGGTCAACAAGCATATTGTGCTCTGAAAGCTCCTTTTCGTCAGACAGCAGACCGCGCTCAAGCTCGTCGTCCTCCTCCGGTGTCGCCCCGCGCGGGCGCGTTCCGGCAAGCGGGTATGTGAACAGCTTTCCGTTAGTTAAGCGAATAAGCGTTTCAGGCGCGGCGCCCGCGATTTCCTGACGGCTTCCCGCAAAGTAAAACATATAAGGCGAGGGGTTTGTTCCGCGCAGCGTGCGGTATACCTCGAACAGGCTCCCGGAGGCCTTTGCGTCCAAGCGGTTTGAGAGCACGACCTGAAAAATGTCGCCCTCGTATATATGTTTTTTCGCCGTCTCGACCATTTCGCAGTACTGCCGCTCGGAAAACAGGCTGTTGAATTCAGACTCCAGCCGAAACGGCTCTGACGGCGGCGTTTCCCGCGAAAAAACGGCCTCCTCCATTTCGGAAAACGCGTCCAGCGCCTCCTGCGGAGCGTCCTTCGGCGAATCCGGTGAAAACGGCAGGTTTACGATTAACAAAAGCTTATCTTCAGCGTGGTCAAACGCGATCACGCGGTCGAACAGCATAAGGTCAATGTCGTTAAACGCCTCCTCGTCCGCTGCCGTGATATGCAGCGCCGTTTCGGTATATTGTACGCTGTCATACGCGAAATATCCGACAAGACCGCCGGAAAAGGGCGGCAGTTCCTTAGCTTTAGGCGCAATGTGTGCGGCAAGAATTTTGCGTATTTCAGCGTTCGGCTCAAGCGTTTTTATGCGACGCGCGGAGCCGTTTTCGGTAATTGTGAGCTCCTCGCCGCGCGCGGTTATCTCAAGGCGCGGAGCGTACCCGCAAAAAGTCCAGCGTCCGCGCGCGGACATCTCGGCGCTGTCCAGAATAAAGGCGTGCGGCGATCGGGCTTTCAGACGCAGAAAGACCTCCAGCGGGTCAAGTGCTGACAAAGGAAAGGTTTTTGTGAAAACGGCCAGGTTTTCGCCCTGCGAGGGGTAAAAGGATTGGATTTTTGCGTTTTGTTGGGGCATTGCGGGGCTCCTTGTTGGGCGGTTGCTTTGGGTTTGCGGCGGTGTTGGTGT
>JAISTA010000185.1 GCA_031272845.1 Oscillospiraceae bacterium | reverse complement strand
GGAATGTAGATGACGACAATCGCAAGAATAAATCACGCGAGTATCCTATACTGCCCCGCGAATAAATCGGCTATAAATTCAGGCATATCACCATTTATTGATTTTTGTTTCATTAGCATTATTCTTCTATGTAGCGTTTTTTGTAGCGATCAAATGCTGAAAAATAATCTTCCGTTTTGAATTTTAATAATTTTATTGACTTTATATATTCATGTTCGCGATTGAAAGTATCTTCGTATCTTATGTCTTTCCAACTAACGAACTTTTCATCTATATTTATTTCACAAGAAATCACGCCGCAATAATCGCAGCCGCAATGACATCTGTATAAAACTGCCCTTCCCGTCCCAAATTGATTAGATGTTTTTTCAATTCCCAGAAATCCGTTTATACTATGTTTTATTATTTCGTTTTGATTATACTTCGGAAATTTTTCTTTATCAAAAACACTTTTATCTAAATCAAAATAACAAAATCCTAAATCCTCCAACCGGCTAAATCCTAATATTTTTGAAAGTTGAGAATCGTCTATGAAAAAATCAAAATAAACATTACTTTCTGTTTCTTGAATCATTTTTATATCAAATTCATTTATTAATTCCATTTTACACCTGTCTTTATCACAAATACTTTTTCGGCGGGGAGCAATCCCCGCCGGTTTGCGTTTAGGCGCGGCACGGCGTTTTATGTCTCCGCCTCGTCCCGCATTTCCCCAATTGCCGCGAGCGCCGCGAGCTTGCCGGATTCGTATGTCAGCCCGCCCTGCATATACACCGTGTACGGCGGCGTCATCGGCGAATCCGCCGACAGCTCGATTGACGCGCCCTGAATAAACGCGCCCGCCGCCATAATCACGTCGCACTCGTAGCCAGGCATCGCCCAAGGCTTCGGCGTGACAAACGCGTCCACAGGCGAGCTTTTTTGAATGCCGAGACAAAATTTTTCCACAAGCTCAGGTGATCCGAGCGTTATTGTCTGCACGATGTCAAACCTGCGCTCGTGCCACGCCGGGCTGACCGAAAAGCCCGCCTTTTCAAAGACGTATGCCGCGAACACGGCGGTTTTCAGCGCCTGCGCCGTTGTGTGCGGCGCGAGAAACAGCCCTTGAAACAGCTCGCGGTTTACGCCGAGCGTAGCGCCGCATTCGCCGCCGATACCCGGGGAGGAAAGCCGCGCGGCGGCACGTTCGACAAGCTCTGACTTGCCCGCGATGTACCCGCCGCAGGGTGAAATTCCGCCGCCGATATTTTTGATAAGCGACCCTGCGACAATATCAACCCCGGCCTGTGTCGGCTCTGTATCATCAACGAACTCGCCGTAGCAGTTGTCGCAAAAAATGGGTACCTCCGCGTTTTCAGAGCGGACGGCATCGGCAATTTTGCCTATATCCGCGACCGACAGCGCGGGACGCTGCGCATACCCGCGCGAGCGCTGCAATATAACGCAGGAAAGCTCTCCCGCCGCCGTCAGTTCGCGGACGGATGCGGCGATCCCGGCATAGTCAGGCTCTCCGTCCGGCAGGAGCGCAACCTCGCGGTAGGAATACCCCTCCTCGCGGAAGCTGCCCGGCGCGCTGCCTGATATTCCGAGTGCCGTTGCGAATGTGTCATACGGCCGCCCGGTTACGGAAAGTATCGTGCCGCGCCGCGCGCAGCAGCCGTACACCGCACAGGTTATCGCGTGCGTTCCGTTAACGAAATTCGTGCGCACACGCGCCGACTCCGTGCCGAAAATATCGCGGTAAACGGCCTCAAGCGTCTCGCGCCCGCGGTCGTTATAGCCGTAGCCCGTCGTACCGGCAAAGCACGTGTCTGAAACGCGGTTTTTTGAAAAAGCGTCAAGCACTTTTTTTGTGTTCACGGTCGCGGTTCTGTCAATTTCGGCGAAAATGCCCGCCAACGCGGCTTCGGCCTCCGCAATCGCCGCCCAGTCGTTTGTGCTGATCAAAGCTCAATTTCTCCTGATAAAACGCCTTTGCAAAACGCTAGCGACAGCCGGCAGCAGTCCTCCATATCGGCGCGGCTCGCGGTGCACGCGCCCGAATGCAGGTTACGCGAGGCGAGGCTAATGACGGCGACGCGCGCTCCGCTTCCCGCTCTCTGGATTGCGCCCGCGTCCGTTCCACCGGCGATTTTTTCCTTTGTCTGAACGGAGATTCCGAGTTCCTTTGCAAGGCGGCAGACCTCACGGCGCAGCGTCTTATCCGGCACGGACGCGCCGTCCATAAAAGGCACGACCGGCCCCGACCCGACGCGGCAGACAACATCCGCTTCGGAAACTCCGGCGTAGTCGACCGCTGTCGTCGTCTCCAAAATGAGCGCGATGTCAGGCTTTATGACATTTGCCGCGACCTGCGCTCCGCGTGTACCAAGCTCCTCCTGCACGGTGAAGACAAAGTAAACGTCGCCCGCAAATTCTTCGCCGAACATACCGATAATCTGCGCACAGCCGAACCTGTCGTCAATCGCCTTTGCGCAGTATAGTCCGTTCCCGAACGTAATGCCTTTCTGCGCAAATGTGCCGACCGCGCCGAGCGGGACAAGCGCCTTGGCTATGTCGTCGTCCTCTGCGCCGATATCGACATACATTGCTGTGATTTCAGGCGTTTTTTCTCCGCGCGAAAGGTGCGGCGGCGGAGCCGTCACAAGCCCGGTAACGTTGCCCTCAAACCGCAGGGCGCGGCCGTAAACAGCGGCGGGATCAACGCCGCCGCAGGGCGCGATTTTCAGGTATCCGCGCTCATAGCCCGTCACGATAACGCCGACCTCGTCCATATGCGCGCAGACCATAAGACGGAGATTTGTACCCGGATTTTTGCCGGGCTTTTTGACGTACAGGTTGCCTACCGCGTCCGTCTGGTGCGGCAGACCGCGCTTTTCGGCGAGAGCGGCAATGCAGGCGCGAACGGCTTCCTCGCGAGAGGACACGCCGTCAAGTTCGCAGAGTTCTTCTAAAAGTGCAAAATCAAACGGCATATCAGTCTCCAAAGGTAATTGCGGCGGGCTTGGCCAAAGCCGCCGTCATTGCTGCAAAAATCAGCCGCGAGAGCGCCAGAACGTCGCCGATATCGGCGGTTTCGACCGGAGAATGCATATTCTTAACCGCCGCGCCGACCAGCGCGGTTCTTACGCCGACGCCGGAAAGCTGAATCACCTCGGCGTTTGTACCGCTGCGCCCCGGTTCGACGGAAATCTGGTGTGGTATATCCGCGCTTTCGGCAAGGGCGGTCAGCGTATGCGTAAAATCCCTGTCCATATTAGGCCCCCGCGCGATTGTAACGCCGCCGCCGAATTTCCGTACGCGGTCTGACGAAACTCCCGGCTGCTCGGCAAAATCCGCGTCCGCGATGATCGCGTAGTCGCAGGGTATGGCAAAGGACGCGGGACGCGCACCGCGTAGACCAAGCTCCTCCTGCACGGTAAATGTAACCGTGGTGTCATTGGCAGGCGGGGTGTCACCCAACTCGTCAATCGCGGCAAGGATTGCGGCGACAGACAGCCTGTTGTCCAGCGCCTTGCCGAAAAACGCGCTGTCGCCCAGCAACCCCGATTCCGCGCACAAAACGGCGGGAGCGCCGAGAAAATCCTCCGTAAACGGAAGCCCGCCCGTGTCGATTGACAGCTCGGAGACTGCGACGCTGTCCTTTTCCTTCTTGACGTGCGGCGGCAGAATCGGTATAACGCCGTAAACAGGCGGCTCAGTCAGTATTTTCACGCGCTGTCCCGGCAAAAGGGCGGGGTTAACGCTGCCGATTGCCGCAAAACGCAAAAATCCGTCTCGATCGGCCTTGCCTGTTATGATAAGCCCGATTTCGTCCATATGCGCGTCTACAAGCAGCCGCGCGGCGTTTGGTCTGCCGCTTGTCTTGCGTCCGATGACGCTGCCCATAGTGTCTGTTTCGGCTGTGAAGCCCGCATTCGTCAGCCGCCGAACGAGGTATGCCGCCATAGGCTCTTCAAAGCCGGCGGGCGCGTCAATTTCCGCAAGCTCGGTCAGCAGGGCGGTTATTTTATCTTTGTCAAAAGCCATTCACAAGCTCCTTGAAGTATCTGCCGCGCTCCTCAAAATTGCGGAACTGCGTGTCTGAACCGTCGGCATATTTGTAAAATGATGTGCAGGCCGGGCTCAAAAGAACAATGTCGCCAGAGACGGCCTTGTTTTTTGCCGCAAGAACGGCGACGGCAAAGTCGGAAACCAGTACAATCTCCGGTTTTTCGGCGCTGTCATATTTTCGGACTGCCTGCGCGATCATTTCAGCCGTCGGACCCGTTAGAATCAGCGTCTTTACCTTTTCGCACAGTGCGGGAGCAAGCGGATCCAGCGGAATTCCCTTGTCCTTGCCGCCCGCGATAAGTATTACCTTTTGGTCAAAGGATTTTAGTCCCGCAATTGTGCGCGAGGGTGAGGACGCAATACTGTCGTTGTAGTACCGCACGCCCTCATATTCGCGTACAAGCTCAAGCCGGTGCTCAACGCCGTGAAACTCACGCGCGGTTTTTACCGCGATTTCCGGCGTGATAAGGTCGTACACCGCTGCGATTGCCGCAGTGTAATTCCAGACGTTGTGACGACCGCGCAGACTGATTTCGGCAACAGGCAGTATAGGTTCGGCGACGCCGTCCGCGGTTCTCACAATATATTCAATGCCGCCGATTTGCCGTACGCAAAAGCCGTTATCAAGCGGCGCGTCCTGACTGTAGCAGACCGTACTTCTGGGCGCACCCTGTGCCGCAAGCAGACTTTCCTCACACGAGGTGTTGACGACAAGTCTGCCGGAGGGTGACTGATACCGGAAAATGTTCTTTTTCGCCTCGACATATTCGGAGTAATCCTTGTGAATGTCGAGGTGGTTCGGCGAGACGTTTGTTATAACCGCAATCTCGGGCGAAACCGTCATCGAAATCAGCTGAAAGGAGGACAGCTCAAGAACAACAAAATCCTCAGGCGCAATGTCGTCCGCCGTGGGGAACAGGGGAGTGCCGATATTGCCGCCGACGTGCACGCGGTAACCAGCGTTTTTCAGCAGCTCCGCGATTAGAGAGGTTGTGGTCGTTTTGCCGTCAGAGCCTGTCACGCCGATGATTTTTGCTGGGCAGACCTCAAAAAAAGCCTCGATTTCAGAGGACAACACTGCGCCCGGCTCCATAAGCGGCTCAAGCCGTACGGGCATAATCCCCGGTGCGCGGTACACGATCTTGCCGCGAAGCGTT
>JAISTA010000117.1 GCA_031272845.1 Oscillospiraceae bacterium | reverse complement strand
GCGTTCAGCCTTAGCCTCCAAACCACTTCGCCGCCCTGTGTGCACTCCATGACATGCGGCGAGACCATATAAACAGAACAATCTCCAAAGAAAAACATCTTGCTATCGCTGTATGATTTTTGGATTGGTTCCGGTGAATCGCCAACTTCCCGGAGGGAATCGTCCTGTATCTCAATCAGTTTGGCAATGGTTCGATGGCGACTATACTCATTCGCACCGCCGTTGCTTGGGTCATAGTACATAGTGTTCAGCAGCAAACAGTCCGCTTTCGGCTCACACATACAGCAAGAGTCAAAGAGGGTTTTCTTTTCGGGATATACCAGATGATCCTGCGTGTGCGCTTCGAAATCAGCCGAGAAGAAGTCCGCGACAACGTAATCCGTAAAAACCGTATCTCTGGTGATTTGCTCCTTCGGCACATCACCCAGCACATCGTGTAAAAACACGATTTTGCCGTTCATTTCGTGGATGCCGATAACGTAATGTGCGCGGCATAAAACTCCGTCCAGCATAAGGGGAACTGCCTGTATCATATTAGCGTTTCATCTCCGTTTTTTGTCAGAATTGTTATCGCTGCATTTTCGGTAAATTCTAATTTGCCGGCGATCGCCAAGCGAACAAACTTAGAGTATTATAGCACCTTTGAGCGGTAAAAACAATCCCTAAACCACCAAAATAACGAGTTTTTCTGAGATCTTGAAAAAATCCTTTACGGATACAAAAAAAGTCCCTGACGTAATTTCGCCTTGTATATAGCAAGGCACTAACATAAAAAACACCGAGGATACCGCAATGACAGTTTTTGAAAAAGCCCGCGCGTTCATCTACCGCAACGCCCGCCCGCTAGACCTTGCCCGCTTCAAATACCACTTTGAGGGCGGCCGCCGCGAGGACGTGCTGACCGCGCTGTCGTACTACCAGAATCCCGACGGCGGCTTCGGTCACGCGCTTGAGGCCGACGCCTGGAATCCGAATTCCGCGCCTTTACAGACGTGGACTGCAACGGAGCTTCTGCACGAGCTTGGATTTACAGACGCGGGTCACCCGATTATACAGGGCATACTCCGATATCTTGAAAGCGGCGCGAATTTCGAGGGTCATTTTTGGCTTAACGCGCCGCCCAGCAATAACGATTATCCTCACGCGCCGTGGTGGCATACGGAAAGCACCGGCTCAAATCGCAGCAGCTATAACCCGACGGCGTGTCTCGCCGGGTTTATACTGCGCTTTGCCGAGCGCGGCGGCGAGCTGTACTCGCTTGGCCGACGCGTTGCCGGAGAGGCCTTTGACGCGTATATGTCTCAGGGACTGCTGGGCGATATGCACACGGCGGCTTGCTATGTCCGCCTGCTGGAGTATTGCGAGGAAGCGGGCGTGTCCGGCATTTTCGACTCCGCCGCGCTGAAAGAAAAGCTTCTGTTACAGGTAAAGCACAGCATTACACAAAATAAAGAGGAATGGGAGACGGGCTATATCTGCAAGCCGTCGCAATTTTTCAACAGCCGCGGAAGTATTTTTTATGAGGGAAATAAAGAAATTGCGGAGTACGAATGCGGCTTCATTAAGAGAACGCAGCTTGAGGACGGCTCGTGGAGCATTCCGTGGGGCTGGGCTGATTATCCGGAGGAATGGGCAATCAGCAAAAATTGGTGGAGGGGCAGCGGCGCGCTTTTGAATTTGCTGTATTTGAAAGGAATTGACGCACCGTGACGACACAAAATATTTTTGACGACACCGTATTTTCGACAGCTGCAAAAGCTGCGCGCCCCGGCGCGTTACGGGCATGATTTTCACAAGCCAATTTTTTTGCTGGTAAAGGCAGCGCGCAAATAGTTTGAGAAAACCAAACGTTTGCCCCACCTTACGCGGCAGCTTTATACACAAAAAAGGAAGCCTTTCGGCTTCCTTTTTTCATTGTCTGCTAAAACACTTGGTGCTTCTCCGGGACTTATTTCCCCGGTCCACCGGGCATCGGCGGCGGCGTTGGATCCGCGATTGAGCGGTAATTCGAGAAAAATCTCTCCTCAGCAAGTCCTGCGATTTCGTCAATTTCCCAAGGCGTCTGGTCGTTGAAGTCAGGCTTCATAATCAGGTTGCTTGAGAACATTGTCGGATCGGGAACCATACCGACCATATTTCCGATAACGATAAACGTCGTTCCGCTGACCTTGTCGGACTTATCGGACGCAAGCCACGTCACGAACGGGGCGACATTCTCCGGCGGCGTGTTGCTCTCATACGAGAACAAATCCGTACCCGGCGCGGTCAGGCTTTTGCCCTCGGCCTCCGCTGACTGACGCAGCGTTTCAATCTCGTAAGCCGCGCGCGTTCTCGCGGCCGGGCAGAAGGTGTTCGCACGGATTCCGTAGGTCCACAGCTCTTTCGCAATTCCGCGCGTCAGGCCGACTACGCCTGCGTTGCTCGCGCAATACTCCGCATGCTTGATAACGTCGCCCATAAACGCGGGTGACGAGGCGTTCAGAATGCGGCCATAGCCCTGCTTTTTCATGTACGGCACGGCGTGCTTGATGATAAAGAAATAACCCTTTGGCTTAACGTCAAAGATTTTGTCCCACAGCTCTTCCGTAATGTCCTCAATATCCGCGACAGCAAAACGCCCCGCGACATTGCACACAATATCAATGCGCCCGTATGTATTGACGGCTGTTTCGACGAGCCTTTTCGCGTCCTCTTCCTTTGTGATGTCCGCAAAACAGGCCGTCGCCTCTCCGCCGAGCGAACGTATTTTTTCGGCGGTAGTTTCCGCGTCTCCGTTCTCCTCCGCGTACTTTTCCTGGAACCATTTCTTTTGCTCGTCCGTCAGCTTTGCGTAAGCCTCGTCGCTGACCATCGATTTTGCAAGCGAGCCTTTCTTTGTGTTGTTCGTGACGACCTTCGCGCCTTCCTGCGCGAATTTGATTGCGATTGCGCGACCGATTCCCTGGCCTGAGCCGGCGACTATGGCAACGCGTCCTTCTAAAATGCCCATTGGGGTGTACCTCACAGTAGTTTTTTTCATTATAACAGACGATGAGGAGAAATGCAACATTTTTTTACGGAGCGTTACGGAGCGGTGTGGAGAGCGCTGTTGGGAGACGTTTTTACTCCAGCCACGCTACATACGCCGCGTACTGCTTTGCGCTGCGTCCGGAACGCCCGTTATGCTCCATCGCCCAGGCCGCCGCCTGCTTCCGCATTTCCTCCGTGAACTCAACGCCGCTTTTCCGCAGCAGCATTTCAATTATCGCGAAGTACTCCGCCTGCGACAGTACGGGAAAGTACAAATGTATGCCGAACCGCTCGGACAGAGACAGTTTCTCGTGCTGTGTGTCATTCTCAAAAATGTCCTCGCCGCCTTGCCTGTCGCGCCACGATTCGCGGACGATGTGGCGGCGGTTTGATGTTGCGTAAATCAGCACGTTGTCCGGGCGGCGCGAGACCTGCCCGTCA
>JAISTA010000081.1 GCA_031272845.1 Oscillospiraceae bacterium | reverse complement strand
GTCTATAACGCGCAAGCGTCCGTTTTCGACAAGCACGGTATTTTCACTGCCCGGCAAATAGCCCGGGACTGTGAATTCCGCGTCCTCACTTAAGTTTATCGTATAAAGCAGTCTGCTGTCAACATAAATTTCGGCAAAACCGCCCTTTTTTTCTGCCCGTGATACTATTATGGCACAGAGTACGCACAAAAAAACGGCGGCGGCCAGCCAAACGGCGGCTTTTTTACGCGTCATTGCTCGTTTACCTTGATAACGGAAAAACTATTGTCACATAAATATGCCGCATAGCCGCCGGAATTCGCGCCCGAGCCGAAGCCTTGCGTGCTCCAGCCGGAGGCAAGGCGCTCCGTTACGAACACGCTGCCCTGCGCGTCAACAAACAAAAGCTCAAAGGCAAGCTCCGCGCCGTATTCGCGCCAACTGCGAACAGCTTCGTCCTTTCCAAGAACAAACAGCGCGGTTGAAAGGCAGTCCCCCAAAAGCGGGTCAGCGCAGACGACAACTACAGAAGAAAGGCCTGAATCGGCGGGCTTGCCCGTTTTCGGGTCTAAAATGTGATGATAGCGCACGCCGTCAGCCTCAAAATAGCGCTGATAGCTTCCCGAAGCGGTGACGGATAGGTTTTCGGCAGCAACGCCGCCGAGTGTGTCTCCCGTTCTCCGCGGATTCTCAATGCCGAGACGAAGACGCGAACCGTCCGGCTTTTTTCCGATCGCAAGAATGCTTCCGCCGAAATTGAGCACGCCGCAGGCGCCGCTTTCGGACAAGGCAAGGAATTTCTCCCCGGCAAGCCCAAGCGCGTAGCCCTTTGCCGCACTGCCGACATCAAGAGCAGACGGGTCGCGCGAAGCCAGCAGCTCCGCAAGCTCGCCGTCCGACGGGACGCGGTGCTCACCGCCCGATATGCCGAAGCCCCAGGCGTTCAGTACAGGCGTTAACGTCAAATCCAGCGCACCGTTTGTTATATCGGAAACGAGAGACGCGGTATCCAAAATTTCGGGTATATCTCCGCCGGTCTGCAAAACGAACAGCTCTGTATCAGCCGCAATACCGGCGACTTCGGCGGCGGTTTCGCGCGCCGCGCCGAGTGTGCGCACGGTGATTATAGTGTCAAGCGCAAAGGTTTCGGCAGTGCTCCAGCTTTCCGGCGCTTGCGCGCAGGAGAACGAAAGCAGAGCGAGAATAACGAGTGCCGCCGCCGGAGACGCTTTTTTTAGGCGGGCGTTTTTCATTACAGATCCATCGCGGCGTGGTAGCCGCGAAACACCGCGTCGCGGATTCGTCCCGGCCTTTGGCAGTCTCCGACAAAGGAGGTTTCCGGGATAACCCCGCGAAGCGCCTTCGCGGTTTCAAGCAGCGGCCTGTAGCCCGCCGAGATTATCACCGTATCGGCGATTACGGTTTTGCCGTTTGAAAGAGACAGCTCGCGTCCGTCAAGGCTAAGCGCCTTTGTGTTCAGATAAACCGCCGCCGGGGAGAGCTCCTTCAGCAGGATCGGCCTATGACGCGGATTCGCGCCTAGCGCAAGCTCGCCCGCCGCCTCGATTATCGTAACGTCATGCCCTGTATGAATGAGGTGCGTCGCCGTTTCGGAGCCGACAAGCCCGCCGCCGATTACAGCGACGGATTTACCAACATTTTTTGCGTGCTTCGGCATGCTTTCTGCAAAAAACACGTTTTCGCCAAGCGCCAGTCCCGGAATGTCCGGCATAACGGGCTCCGCACCGACCGCTATAATAAGCGCGTCCGGCTGCATGCGGTAAACAAGGTCGGGTGTGACCTCAACGCCGAGACGTATTCCAACGCCGAGCCGCCGAAGCTTATATTCAATTGTGTCGCGAAAGCGCAGAGAAGCCTCCTTAAACGGAATGCCCGCCTCGCAGTTCAGCTTGCCGCCGAGACGCGTGTCCTTTTCGCAAAGCGTGACAGAGTGCCCGCGACGGGCCGCCCAAAGCGCCGCCGTCATACCTCCGGGACCTCCGCCGACGACGAGAACGCGGCGGGAGCGCGAGGTAAGCGTGCTTGCGACAATGCTCTCGGAGGTGAAAACCTCGTCGCCCGCGTTCGAAATGATTCTATTGACAGACGGCAGGCGGGGCTCAAATTTCGCCTCGAATTCACGCCCGATTATCGGGTTGACGGAGCAAATGCGCGTCTGCGTGACCATACGCTCGGCGTGGCACAAAAAGCACCGCAGACAAGGCGTAATTTCATTCTCGCGGTTCTGCTCGACCTTTTTCGGCAGAAACGGGTCTGCAATAAGCGCGCGCGCCATATAAATGAGATCCGCCTTGCCGCTGCGGAGAATTTCTTCAGACAGCGCGGGACTACCCAGCGCGCCGACAGCTGCGACAGGCGTGCCGACATTTTTCTTGACAGCCTCGGCCAAATGCACATTCACGCCAGGCGGCGCGAACATAGGTGGGTGCGTGAGGGCAAAGTCCTCCTCGCCGTAGCCGTTTGAAACATGGATAAGGTCAACCTTTCCGTCAAGCAGCTTGGCAAACTCGACAGCCTCGGCAATGCCGTAGCCGCCTGGCAGGCTTTCCGTGCCGCTCATGCGGAATTCGATCGGAAAATCGCGGCCGCAGTGCGCGCGCACAGCCGAAATTACGTCGAGAGCAAAGCGGGCGCGTCCCGCTAAATCTCCGCCGTACGCGTCTGTTCTGCGGTTTGCGGCGGGCGAGAGAAACTGCTCGATAAGCCAGCCGTGGCCGCCGTGCAGCATTACCATATTAAAGCCCGCCGTCTTGCAGAGCGCGGCGCCGGTGCCGAAGGACTCGATAATTTCCTCAATCAGCGGCAGCGGCATATCGTTTATTGTCGGCTTTTTACCCTCCGTGCGGGCTTCCGCCGACACGTCAAACTCAGACAGACTGCCGGAGTGGTTAAGCTCAATCGAGGCCGCCGCGCCGTGGCGGACGATTGCCCGCGCGGTATCGGTCAGCGACTGGATGACGAACGGATTTGTCAGGTCGATAACGCGGCTGTGCGACCTGCCGGTTTTGTGCGTCATCGCCTCGGAGACGGTGACGACGGCGGCGCCGCCTTTGGCCTTAAGCTCGTAAAAGGAGGTCATATCGCGCGTTAGGCACCCGTCGGACGTGATGTAAGGAAACCCCGTCGGCGCGGAGCACATACGTGAGCGCAGGGCGAGGGAGCCGACCATAAACGGCGAGGTCAGAAGAGGAAATTTTGGCGTAAAGGGTTTTGGCATAATGTTTTGTTTGAAAAAAGTGGATTTGCGGCGAAAAAGCGCCGGCGGTTATAGTCAATCAACTTGAAAAACGGTTTGGATTTGCGAGGATATTTTTCGGATTGCCAGGAGGAGGACGCAGGCGTGTCGTAACCCGGCAAGGACGACGACACAGCAATGCGGAAAATAGACCGCAAAGGCGAACCGCTTTTCAAGTTGATTGACTATACCTGCTGCCGCGAGCTTGCCTTGTAAACTGTTGAGCTTGTGCCGAGGGCTATGTATAAAACGCAGGCGATTATCCCGGCCGCCGCAAAAACGGCGAACGCGGCGGTAAGTCCGACGCCGCGAGAGAGCAGCAGTCCTCCGAGGGACGGTCCGATTATGCCTCCCGCGCGGCCGACTCCGTTTGCGATGCCGAGCGCCGTTGCGCGAAGCGACGGGTCATACCGTGAGGCGAGATACGCCGCGCCGAGGTTTTGCGGCGAGTACACGCAGATTCCGCAGATTGCGATAAGGATGTTTGTGACGACAGCGCCGGACTTTATCGAAAGCAGCAGCAGACCTGCTCCCGCGAGAAAATACAGCAGCGCGATAAGCCGCGTGGGCTTTGTTTTGTCAGCAAGCTTGCCGAGTAAAAATGTGCCGAACAGCGCTGCGAGGTTCAGAAGCAGCAGCGACAAAAGCGGCGAGCCGAGCTCATACCCGCTTGCGCGCATAAGATCAGGCAGCCAAGTGTTCAGTCCGTAAATCAGCAAAAGTCCCATGAAAAAAGCGGCTGAAAACGCGACAGTAGTCAGCAAAAAGCCGGAGCTTTTCTTTATTCCGGCGGAGCCGCTGCGCTCAGGCAGTGATGTTGCGGGAGCGGTGCGCGCGGCCTCATACATTGCGGCGTATTTTTCAGCGAGAGACGTCTTGCCCGCGCGCAGCAGATACCCCGAGGATTCCGGCAAAAGCGTCCACAAAAACGGAACCGCGATCAAAAACACGGCCGCCGCGCCCATACAGGCCTCCGGACTGCCGCGAAACACAATGCCGGACAGCGGAGCGAGAACGCCGCCTATCTGCATTCCCGCCATAGAAAGGGCGATAAGCGTGTTTTTGTGCTTTTCAGGCGCGTATTCGGACAGAAGACCGACAGCAAGCGGCTGTGCGCCGCCCGCGCCGAACCCGGCGATAAACCTCAGCGCGGCAAACAGATACGGATCCCTTGCAAGTCCGGAAACGGCGGTCGCCGCGGCAAAAAGAGCCGTCATCGCCGCGATTTGGCGGCGGCTTCCGTATTTGCGCGACAAAAAGCCGAGCGTCAGCGCGCCGAGCATCATTCCGATAAGCGGAACAGAGCCGAACAGCCCGAGAATAAACGAATCGGCGGCGAAACGCTCACCGAGCGCATCCTTTACGGAGGAATAAATAACAAGACTGTATCCTTCGCCGATTACGACGATACATGTGAATACAGTCAGCAAAATATGCCGCCCGGAAAGCTTTCCGAGCGGTTTTTGTATTGTTTTATCAGAAGCTGTCGTCAATATCGTCTTCACCCCACGGAGCGTCATTATAAGATGAGCGGCGGCGCGGCGCGCGCTTTGATTCCGGTTTTTCTTCCGATTCGAAATCAAAATCCTCGGAGACTATGCGGCGCGGGGCGGGGGATGCGGAGCGATGCTCCTGCGAGTCGTTCTCCTCCGGATAATTGGACGCGGGCGCTGCCTCGTCAAAGGGAAAATCGCCGTCAAACGTCGGGAAATTGTCCAGCTCTTCTTCAACATAGGACTGCCTTTTGGGTTCAGGCTCACGTCTGTACGTTGGCTGGAGCGGCTGACCCTCCTTGACAGTCTCAAGAAGGTCTGACAGACGCTTCAGCGTCGACAGCTGGTCGGCCGTTTCCTTGCGCACCTCACCGGCGGACAGCTCAATCTGGTTAAACAGCTCAAGAAGCCGGCGCTCCTGCTCGTCAAGCTGATTTTTGCGCCGCAAAAAGGACTGCGAAAACAGCAGACGCGCAAAAACCGCGCCGCAGCAAACAAGAATAAACGCCAGGACTAAATAAAGGTATTGATTCACAATAAAAGCTCCGTTTTTTTGCGCCGCGCATATCTATGACGGCGCGTTTTTCGGGCGGCAGGCTGCCGCGCAGTTTGGGAGTGGATTAAGCTTTGGATAACAGCCGTAAACTCGTGGCAGGTGCGCCCTTTGTGCCGGAGAAAATCAAGTTTTACAGCTTATTCCCGAAAAACTTGCGTATTTTCGTCCGAACGCCGTCTACAACGTCCTCCGGCTCCGGATTTTCTGGGATGCCGATAAGCCGTCTTGCGGCCTGCCTTACGGCACGCGAAAAGTCGGAATCCGGCTCGGCAATCAGGCACGGCTCGCTCCGCCTTACGGCGCGGCGAACTGCCGAATCCTCCGGTATATATGAGAGGGAAGCCTCGTCCACGTCTTTTCCGACAAGGCGCAGGAACGCGTTTGCGACGGACGCGGCGTCCGCCGTATCCGTCACCCGGTTTATTATAACCTGAAACGGCGGCATTACTTTTCTGTTCTGCGCGTTTCGTATCAGGGAATAGCTGTCTGTCACGGCGGGCGGCTCAGGGACGGTTACAACAACGGCCTCGTCAGATAGCTGAAGTACCTTCATGAGGTTATCGGTCGCGCCTGCCTGCCCGTCTATAATGATAATGTCGATCGGGAGTTGAATGCGGCGGAGCCCGTTCATTATCCGCTCCGTTTCGTCAACCGTTATGCGGAGCATGCGGCTGTTGCCGTTGCCGCCCGAAATAAAGCGCACACCGTCAAAGCCGAGCTGCGCGAGCTCGAACATTTTTTTCTCACCCGACAGATAATGCCGTAATGAAAATCTTGACTTTAAGCCGATCAGGAGGTCTACATCCGCAAGACCGAAATCCGCGTCCGCAACAAGTGTGCGTACGCCGAGCTGAGACAGGGCGATTGCTGTGTTTACGGCGAGGTTTGATTTGCCAACGCCGCCCTTGCCTGAAACAAAGGTGATGATTTTACGCCCGCGCCTAAGCTCTTCAATTCGGTTGCGAATACGTTTTTCGTCCTCGTAATCGATTTCGCTTGAGTAATTCTGCGCCATGAGATAATATTACCATAGTTTTCGGGGGATGTCAAGGATATTTTTGTTAAGTTTGCCGTTAACGCCGCCGGGCTGAATTCCGTTGGAGCCAAAACAAGCCGGCG
>JAISTA010000063.1 GCA_031272845.1 Oscillospiraceae bacterium | reverse complement strand
AGCGGACCGCGCCGGGAATTCGGTCACAAAGACGATTTACGTAACCGTCAGGTTTGACACAACGCCGCCCGTGTTTCGCGGAATTTCCGACAAATCCATTACCGTCGGCGAAAAGCTGGCGTACCGTCAAAACGTGACCTGCCGCGACAGCCGCGACGGCGATATTGACTTTACCGTCGATTCCTCGGCGGTGGACGTGACAAAGGCCGGAGTTTATGAGGCGACCTATACGGGGCGCGACAAGGCCGGAAACGAGACTGTCAAGACAATAACAGTCACGGTCAATCCGCCGAAAGAGGACTTTGTCAAGGATTACGCAAAAAAGGTAGTCGCGTCGCTTAACCTTGACGGACTGACCGTTGAGCAAAAATGCCTGAAGCTCTATAACTGGCTGCACAGCAACATGCGCTACGCAAACACGCCGGATAACGAGGTTGTTCAGGCGCAGTATAACGCCTTTACAAAGCGGCGGGGCGACTGCTATACCTTTGCCGCCGCGGCGTAGATTCTTTTGACCGAAGCCGGAATCGAAAACCAATGGGTGCGCCGCGTCGGCGGACATACGAACCACAACTGGAATATGGTTTTGGCGGAGGACGGAAAGTGGTACTTTTTTGACGCAACACCCAACAAAATGCGCTATGACCTGCACTTTTTCGGAGACACGCTCGCCCAAAAGGTTACGCGCGCAACAGGCACCTACTGGAGCTATTTCAAATACGACAAGTCGCTTTACCCGCCCGTTGCGGACTAGGGACTAGGTGACACTGCACCCTAACGTATAGTCGGAGCTGAAAACAGACCCGAACTGTACGTATCAACAGACGGAGACTTGAAAAACACCCCGTCTTACGGCAAAAAATCTACACAAAGGGAACTATGCAATATAACAGCAAAAAAACATTGGTAAAGCGCATTGTCGCGGCCTCCATCGGGGGACTTGCGCTGCTTGCGGTGATATCCGCCGTCGTATATTACTTTTTTTATACAGACAAGCTAAAGCCGGAGACGGACGCGCCTAAAATCGAATACGGCGAGCCTTTGCCTGCGCCCGCAGCATGGTTTTCGCGCTGCAACCACGAGTATATTATCGCAAACGCGGCGGAAATATTGACCGATGTGCCGGGTGTGTATGAGGTTGTTTTGCAGCGTGCCGGCGCGGAGAACGCGGACGCATTGCGCAGCAAGCTAACTGTGGCGGACAGCACGGCTCCGGAGGTCGTCACCAAAAAGGTCTACGCGCTTCTCGGCGAGACGATAACGCCCGATGAGTTTATCGAGTCGGTAAATGACGTTTCTCCCGTGACAACGGAGTTTGCCGCCGCGCCTGACCTTACGATAACGGGCAACACGGAAATCTCCGTTGTAGTCAAGGATTTATACGGGAATGAGGTCGTCGTCAGCGGATTTTACAGCATTATCGAGATTAAAGACGTTGTAATTTACGATTACGAGAGCAAATCCGAATTTGCGGTAACCGACTTTGCGGATGAATTCGGCGCGTCTCAGCTTGATGTCGTCTCAAAGCCTACCGCCGAGGAGCTGCAAAAGCCCGGAGAGTACACGGCGGTGTTCAAATACGGCGAGCGTCAGCTCACAGTCCCCGTCACGGTCATGGACTCAACTCCCCCGACCGCGACGCCCAGAGATATCACGATATTTCAGGGTCAGCGCCCCGGCGCGATAGAGTTTGCCACGGGAATCGAGGACGCTTCCGCCGTTACCGGCGAGTATATCACCGAGCCTGTCTGGGACAATTTCGGCGACCAGCAGGTTGCCGTTCGCTTAAAGGACGCTTACGAAAACGTGTTTGAGTTTTCCGCAAAGCTGACTGTAAATCAGGATAAAACTCCGCCCGCCATTGTCGGCGCGGCTGATCGCGAGGTTATGAAGGGCGAAAAGGTAGCCTTCAAAAAAGGCATTATCGTAACGGATAACAGCGGCGTTGAGCTTGAGCTTGAGGTGGATTCCACAGGGTTTGACGCTTCCGTTCCCGGCAAATACAGCATAACCTACACCGCAACCGACCTAGCGGGTAATTCGGCATCTGTCAAAAAAAACATAACCGTCACCGAAGCTGACGTTTCGCTTGTAGACGCGTACGTTGATAAGGCAATTACCGCTCTGAAGCTGGAGGAAAACCAGCCAGCCCCGGAAAAATTGAAGGCCGTCTACCAATACGTGCGCAAGTACCTGAAGCCTATCGTCGAGACATCGGACGACGGCGTTTATCAGACGGCCTACGCCGCGTTTACAAACGCAAAGGCGGACTGCCGGGGCTATTCCGCGATGTCCTCCGTTATTTTCGACCGTCTGGGCTTTGAAAACCTGATAATCCACACGAAAACACACACCTGGAACCTTGTGAAAATCAACGACAAGTGGTATTTTTACGACGCTATGGAGCGCAACTGGCAGAAAGAGGATCTGTATATGTTCGGCCAGAAAAAGGCCGATGAGGTTGCTCAATTGCACGCGGACGAGATGAAAAAAGACAAGCCCTATTACTATAACTTCGACAAGACCCTTTATCCAAAGGTTGAGGAAGAATAAAATCGGAAATTTGTAAAACAAGAAAATGAAACCACGAATATACAAAAGCAGAATCCGCCGCGCGGCGGTAATCGGCTGCGCGGCAGTTTTTTTGTTTGCTGCGGCAAGCATAGCATACATCCTTTTCTTTACGGACAAGCTGGCGGATACTCCGCCGCAAATCGAATACGGTCAGCCGCTGCCAAGCCCGGACGTTTGGTTTTCGCGGCTGAACCACGATTATATCATCGCAAACGCGGACGAGATTAACACCTCCGTTCCCGGAGAATACCGCGTTTTGCTGCAATCAGGCAAAAAAACGCGCGAAAGCTCGATTGCGGTGCTGGATAAAACGCCTCCCGCCGTCACGGCAAGGCAGGTGTACGCGCTTTTGGACGAGACACTGACTCCCGAGGCGTTTATCGCCGCCGCTGAGGACGCGTCGCCCGTTACATATACGTTTGCCGACGCGCCCGACACCTCGCGGCCGGGCACGGGCTCGGCACGCGTTACGGCGCGCGACGCTTCCGGCAACGAGGCCTCAATAAACGCCGAATACACTGTGATTTCGGTAAAGACTACCGTGAGCTATGCCTGCGAGAGCGAGCCCGTGTTTTCCCTTGCGGACATTACGGATACTTTCGGCGGTTCGCTGCTGAAAATCACTTCCGCGCCGGAGAAAAGTGAGCTTTGCGTCCCCGGTACGTACGAGGCCGTGCTCGATTACCATGACCGAGAGCTGAAGTGCGCAATTGAGGTGCTGGATACAACTCCTCCCGCCGCAAAGCCCAAGAATCTCACGATATATGAGGGTCAAAGGCCGGAGGCGATTGCCTTTTGCGCAGGCGTAACGGACATGTCAGAGGTTACGGCAGCCTTTGCCGCCGAGCCGGACTGGACGCGCATAGGCCAGCAGACGGTCGCCGTTGTTTTGACGGACAGCTTCGGCAACACGACCGAGCTTTCGGCACGTCTCACAATAAAGCGGGACGCGGCCGCGCCGAAAATTCTCGGAACCCGCCACCTGTCTGTTATGAAGGGCGAAAAAATCGCGTATCGGCGCGGTGTTATCATAAAGGACAACAGCGGCGCGGCGCTGGATTTCACGGTAGATTCCTCCGGGGTAGACATCAATACGCCGGGCAAATATAAGGTAATATACCGCGCGGAGGATCTCGCCGGAAATGTGTCGTCTATAACCAGAACCGTCCGGGTTGACGCGACGGACGTTTCGCTGGTAGACGAATATGTGGACGCAGCAATCGAGGCGCTAGCCCTGACCGGCAGCGAAACCGGCGACGAGCTGCTTCACGCGGTGTATGATTATGTGCGCGCGTATCTGAAGTTTGCCACCAACCAGTCTGACGACGGGCTGTATCAGCTTGCATATCAGGCGTTCAAAACCGGCAAGGCGGACTGCCGTGGTTATCTCGCGATGTCCTCCGTGCTTTTCGACAGGCTGGGCATTGAAAATCGCGAGGTCCACACGCCGTCGCACAAATGGAATATAGTGAAAATCGACGGCAAATGGTGGTTTTATGACGCAACCGAGCGTTTTTGGGAGGACGGCCAAACGTATAAGTTCGGCCGCAAAAGAGCTGAGGAGCTGACGCAAAAGCACGCTAAAATGGTGGGACGCGATCCGTTTTACTATGTGTACGACAAAACGCTTTATCCGGATGTTGAGGCTTGAGCCGCGCTCCGTATTGCGTGCGTCCCCCTGCTCAAAGCCGTAACCTCCGCCGAGGTTGACATAATCGCGTCAGGCGCTTATAATATAACCTGGTTCTCTTTATGATAACCATGACAAATTCCTCTGCCGCGAGGCGTAAAAATTGACCTTCAGCATACCAGCTCTACTTAAAAGCACAGCCGAAAAATACCCGGACAAAATCGCCTTTTCCGACGGGATGGACAGTCTCTCTTTCAAGGAGCTGCTTGCCGCGTCGCAAAACGCTGCGGCGGCAGTCAGCCAAAAAGCAAAATATGAGCCTGTCGCCGTCTGTATGGACAAGCACCCGAATGCCGTCGCGGCATATCT
>JAISTA010000178.1 GCA_031272845.1 Oscillospiraceae bacterium | reverse complement strand
GGCGGCGAACAAAACAAGGGACGTCGAGGACGCCGTCCCCTACGGAAACGGTGCGGCAACGGGGACGCGACTGCACCGCAAAGACGTACATACCGCCACTACAGCACCCGCCGCGTCGGGAGACGCACCAATCTCCAGCACAATGTGCGGCAGCAATCGTAGCAGTACCGTCCTTCCGGTTGGCACCCCCACCGCACCTCGCGCACACCAGCCATCCGACCTAAGTCTTTAGCCTCGGACAGGCTTCGCCCCTGTGTGCGGCGGTGCGCTGGCGTTCGGACGCTACGCTGCACTTCTCGCGGTGTGGGCAGGGATTATATTGCAGCTAATACGTCTGCCCGGCATAAAGCGATTTTGCTTCTTTTCTCAAGAGAAAAGAAGTCGCCCCTTTTTGGGGACGATGTCCGGCGAAGCGGAAAAAGTAACCGCCCGCCGCGTAGGCGCTCCAGCAGTGAGCCGAAAAGCAGCTGCGTCCCTATTTCAAACCCCGCAACCCGCACCAAACAGAGAACTTTTCGTTCCCGCCTTGAGATTTCCGTCACAAAGAACCACCGCCAACGCGCCAAGTACTCCCAACAAAAACCATCCCCAAAATCCCCTAATCCCCGCCGCATTTCGATAAAAAAACACCCCTGACCGCCCCCTGAAAACACTTGCATTTTAGATAATTTATGCTATACTGTTTGAAAACGAATCCGCCGAAAAATTCACAGAGGAAACCGCACATGACGCTTGCTGATGCGCAAAAAATACTTGAAAAATACAACCGGGAGCCCTTTCACCTGCACCACGCGCGTGTTGTTTCCGGCGTGATGTCCGTTTTTGCGCGCGAGCTTGACCCTGAAAACGCGGAGCACTGGGCAGTCGTCGGGCTTTTGCATGACGTGGATTTTGAGCGTTACCCCGAGCGGCACTGCGTTATGGGCGAGGAGCTGCTGAAAAACGAGGGCGTGAGCGAGACAATAATCCGCTCCGCGATGAGCCACGGCTACGGGCTGACCGAAACGCCGTACCGCCCGGAGCACATCATGGAGAAGCTTCTGTTCGCGGCGGACGAGCTTACCGGGCTTATCGGCGCGGCGGCGCTTATGCGTCCGTCACGGTCGGTGCAGGATCTTGAGGTGTCGAGCGTTCGGAAAAAATTCAAGGACAAAAAATTTGCCGCCGGATGCTCGCGCGAGGTTATCGCGCAGGGAGCGCAGGAGCTAGGCTGGGAGCTGGACGAGCTGTTTTCGCGCACAATTCTTGCGATGAGGGAAATAGAAGACGCGGCTTCCGGCTAAACGAACCGCAAGCCGGGGATACGCATTCGGATTCATATACCGCCTTTACTAAAGGGACACAAAATGCCATATAAACGCAAATGTATTATACATAAAATAACCGCCGCGATTCTTGCCGCTCTGCTTTTGGCGGCGGCCTTGTCCGGCTGTACGCGCTCGGAGGAGAATCCCTCCGCAGCGCCGGTCTCAGACACAGTCAGCGCCCCGCCGCAGGTGGACGCGCCGAAGCGCGGCGGCGAGCTTGTCTGCGGAGTCCGCGCGCTTGCCCGCGGGGATCTCGGCAACGGCTGGTGGGGGAAAAACGACACGGACGACCTTGTGCGCCGCCTGATCGATAACGCCTCAACCGTCGCCGTGAGCTACGGCGGTGAGGTTTTGCTGAACAGCACCGTGTGCGAAGCGGTCAGCGCCGCGCAAAATGAGGACACGTCAAAGACCTTCACCTTTACCCTGCGGCAGGGATTGACCTTTAATAACGGCGAGCCGATACGCGCGGCGGAATACATTGCTTACGCGCTCGTCGCGTTTTCGCCGCAGGCAAAAGCCGCAGGAGCTCTGACGGAGGCGGAGGCCTCCCGAATCGTCGGCGCGCGCGAATATATGGCGGGTGAGACCTCCGGGATTTCCGGCATACGCCTTTTAGGCGAATACACGTTTTCCGTTACGATACGCGGCGAATATCTGCCGTATTATCACGAGCTTATGTATGCCGCTCTGCCGCCCCTGTATCTGCCGATGTACGCGCCGAACGCAGCGCTTACCGTTGCGGACGACGGGCAGGGCGCTTATCTCAACGGCGGAAGCCTTGTTTCAGAGGAGCTTGACGCAACTCGCCGGATTTACTCAGGCCGCGTTTCGGCCGGCGCGTACAGCGTTATGGGCTTTGAAAACGGCACCTATACGCTTAAGCAAAACGAGCGCTACTTTGGCAATTTTGAGGGGCAAAAGGGCTACATTCAGGAAATTACCGTAAAGAAAATTGACATGAGCAGCGCGGCGGAGCTGCTTTTATCCGGAGAGGTGGACCTTGTGCCGGAGCTTTCCGGCGCGGAAATCACCCCGACAGAGGCGCTTACCGCAACGGAGGACTTTGCGGACTCAACCTATCCGCGCGGCGGATACGGCAGCCTTGTTCTCTCGTGCGACTTCGGGCCGACGCAGTTCAAGGCTGTTCGCCAGGCCTTGGCGTACCTGATAAACCGCGAGGCGCTTGCCGACGCCTGTACTGACGGGTACGCGGCGACAGTCAGCGCTCCTTACGCGATTAACTCCTGGATGTACCGCGAGGGCGGCGGCTTTCTGATTCCCGAAATTGAGGATTACAGCCTGAATCCGCAAAAGGCCGTCTACCTTCTGGAGGAGGACGGCTGGGTGCTCGGCGAAAACGGCGGTCAGTACACCTCCGGCGTGCGATACAAGGAGGTTACAGCGGAGGAAGCGGCGGGCGGCGCGCGCTGTATCAGCCTGCGCGACGGGCGGATTCTTATGCCGCTGATAATCGACTGGGCGGCCTCGCAGGGGAACCCGACGTCTGAGGTGCTGACCGGCTTTTTGTCTGACAGCGCGGATATTTTGCAGGCGGGAATGCAAATTGAGCGCACGGAGCTGCCGCTTCAG
>JAISTA010000121.1 GCA_031272845.1 Oscillospiraceae bacterium | reverse complement strand
ACGACTTTATGTACGCCTATGAGGAAGGTACGCCGTACGACGGAACAACGCTGCCGGCTATTGACGTGCCGGAGCCTAAAAGCTACGTTTACGAGAACGCGGGGGTGTTGTCTGCGGAGGAAGCGCAGTATCTGAATAAAAAGCTCGCGGAGATTAGCGAAAGGCACGATTTTGCTGTTATTGCGGCGGCGACATATTCTCTTGGCGGAAAATCAGCCGAGGTTTATGGCGCGGACTTTTTGGAATCGATCGGGCTTGCGCAGAACGGAGACTCTCGCTGCTGTATTCTCGTCATTGCGACCGAGGAGCGCGATTTTGGGTTTGCAACTCCGACAGGAGTCGGCTCCGAGGTGTTTACATACAGCGGGCAGGACTATCTGGATACGTTTTACCTGCCGTATCTGCGAAATGACGACTATTTCGGCGCGTTTCTCGCGTATGCCGAGGCCTGCGACGATTTCCTGAATATGTACGAGGCGGGAACGCCCTACGGCAGCAACGACGAGGAAAATGTTCCGTATTACCCGCCTGACAGCGGCTATTATCCCGAGGTTAGAACGCCGATAACAGCTTGTTTGGGGTACGCGGCAATCGGCGCGCTTATTATCACAATTATTGTGACGGCGATTTTGTCCGCGCAGCTTAAAACTGTGCGCCCGAAGCTTGAGGCAAAGGAGTATGTAGTGCCGGGAAGTCTTGCTTTAACGCGTGCGGACGACAGATTTACGCATACGACCATGTCCCAAGTTCGTATTGACACCGACAGCGGCAATCACGGTGGAGGCGGAGGGGGCGGACATTCATTTTCCAGTTCCTCCGGAGGAAGCTTTTCCGGACACAGCGGTAAGTATTGAGCGTGCCGCAGGGTAATGCCGAAAACAAAAAATATCTGCTGTCTATCGAGGCCTCGGGAAAGGAAGCGTCTGTTTGCCTGACACAAGGGCGGCGGTTTGCCGCACAGTATTTTCAGAATTCGGGGCTGACCCATTCGGCGACACTGATGAAAATGGCCGCCGACATTCTGGAGAATAACGCGCTATCGACGGGCGACCTTGAGGCTGTTGCCGTTTCAAACGGTCCCGGCTCGTTCACCGGGCTGAGAATCGGACTTGCGAGCGCAAAGGGACTTTGCTTTGCGGAAAACCTGCCGCTTTACACGGTGTCCTCGCTTGAGGCGATGGCGTATTCGCTGACAGGCTTTGCGGAGGACGATGAGCGCACAGACGGCGAAAAGAGCCCGTTTGACGGACTTATACTTGCCCCCTGTATCGACGCGCTGCGCGCTGATATTTACGGGGCGGTATTTGCGGTTGAGTGCGGCAAGCCCGTACGTTTGCGGGAAGACGAGGCGCAGAGCGCGGCGGAATTTGCGCGGACGCTTTCCGAAATCGGCAAGCCGTGCGCAATTTTCGGAGACGGTGCGGATAAGGTACGCGCGTGCCTTGCAGGGCTGAACTCGGAATTGCCGCAGCTTCGGATGCCGCAGAATATGCGGTGCAGAACGGCGTTTGGCGTCGCGGCGGCAGTCTTCGGGAAAGAGCCGCAGCCTGCCGCAAAGGCGGAAGCTGTGTATCTGCGCAAGCCGCAGGCAGAGCGTGTAAGAGAAGCGGAGCTGCGGGAAAAGCGGGAAAACGGCGCGTCTTCGGCGGAAAACGCGGATTGAAAAGCTGATTAACGAAAAGGACGGCCAATGGCCGTCCTCTTTTACCTTGAAAAAGTGTTTGCGACGAAAACGCTCTTACGATATCGCGTCTAAGTCGACCCACGCGGCGCGGAAGCCGATGTCCGGGTAAATAAACTCGCGCGTCTCGCGCAGGTACAGATACCAGAAGCCGTCGCCGCCTATCCACGAAGCGCCGCGCGCGCACATGCGCTCGCCGTAGTTGCGGATAAAATACAGCTGCGGGTTGTCCGCTCCGCCTGAAATTTCGCGTCCGATTTCGGGTGACGGCGCGACTATGCCCAGCGCCTTGAGTATAAACGGAAGCTCTAGTCCCTCCGCTACAGGCATCGTTTCCCACGGGCCGAACGCCCATGCCATATGCTTTTGATCAGCCGCTCCGCCGGAATAATTGGGATATTCAATTGTGGTATTAAGCCGCGCCGGCCCGACAGGTGCGTTTTCGCTGTCTGTGCGGCCGGGCTGTATTCCGTCATATTTGTATGTTCCGGGTGTTCCGGGCGCTACAAGCTCGCCGCTCGGCAGGATTGCGCGCCAGGCCGTGCTGTTTGTGCTTTCGTCTATGCACAGAGCCGAATCGTTGTTTGGGATTACCTGAATCTCGCCGTCAAGAATGCGAAAGCCCGCGAGAAAATCCCAGACGTTTCCGTTCAGGTCGAAAATACCCGCGTCTGTTCCGTCGTGAGACCAGCTTGCGGGGCTTGTACCGCCGAGTGAGCGCTCGGGCGTTTCGGGGCCGGGACGCGGCGCGTCCACAAGGTCGCGCTCGTACAGCTCGCTGACGGCGCCCGTCGCCGTTTCGTGCGGCGCGAATAAATCCGCGCAGTACCGCGTGTTTCCGTGCGGAATCGTGTCGTTTTTGCGGCACCAAAGGGCGATTGCCATCCACTCGGCGTTTGAGAACAGGTGCCAGCCGCGCCCTTTGCGGGAGCATGCCTGCCGCGCCTCCTCGATTGTCAGCGTGTGCGCGGGCTCGCGCGCGGGCAGGCTATACGCGCGTCCGTGCTCGACGACATTCATGAATTTCGACACCCAAAGCTCGGCGACAGGCTTTCCGCCGACGATAAACGCCGTGCAAAGCTCCTTCGGCGCGCCGTCAATCACATCCGACCACAAAAACGCGGGGACGCGTACCATAACGCTCGGAAGGCCGAGATCGTCAAGGATAAGGGTGTTTTTGCCGCCCGTCGCGGCCTCGAGCGCAAGCTTTGCCGCCGCAAATTCGGCAGGGTCTCGCGGAGCCGGTTCGGGTGAAGCCGCCGATTCGGGATCCGGGCGCTTTGTCAGCACGGGGAAACCGAACGCATCTACCTGACCTGTTTTTTCGATAATAAAGCCGTTGTATTTCATATTAAGCCTCTAATCCGCGAAGAATGCCGCCGTGCCGTTTGAGTAAATCTTGGCCGGGAGCGGAAACGGAGGATCCTGCGGCGTTAACTCGCCGCGCGCAAGCGCCTCGGCCGCTGACTTGACGGCGGCAAGCTGTGTGGCCGGTATCGGACAGCTGCCGTGGCTCGGAAGTATCGTGTCGAACTCCTCCGCGTAATGCGTGAGCTTTTCCATACTGGCGACAAACGCGGGCAGGCTGCGCATTGCGCCGAACATGAATATCGGCGTTTCGGAAATTGAGTCGCCTGCGATAAGAAGTTTGTTTTCACGGTCAAGCAGAGCAATTGAGCCGTAGGTGTGCCCCGGGAT
>JAISTA010000025.1 GCA_031272845.1 Oscillospiraceae bacterium | reverse complement strand
GGGATGTGCTGTGCCGCGCTCTGCAAAGCATAGGCGTCGAGCCTGTGCGGTACGGCCTGATATACGACCCTAAGTCGGCGCTTGACGCGCTGAACAGCTCCGGCGCGGACAGCGTTGTCGGCATACCGTATCAGGTGCGGGCGATGGCGGCGTTCGGAGACGCACCGGGCGTGCAGAACGTACTTCTTTCGAGCGACCGCACGCCGGAAAGTCTTGCGGATTTTATCCGAAAACGCTGGAGCTGCCGCGTTTTTGATCATTACGGTATGACGGAGCTTTGCTACGGCGGCGCTGTTGACTGCGCTGACGGCTCCGGAATGCATATCAGGGAAAACGACCTGCTGGTTGAGATAACAGACGACAGCGGGCGGGAGCTTTCCGACGGTACGCCCGGCAATATTGTGATAACAGCACTCACCGGCGAGGCAATGCCGTTTCTGCGGTACAAAACAGGCGACAGAGGCATGCTACTGCCGGAAAAATGCGCGTGCGGGTGCGAATTTAGGCGGCTGTGCGTGTTCGGCCGCGATAGCGCGGCAGAGGCTGCGGGCGTAACGGTAAGCCTTACGGAACTGGACGAGCTTGTGTACAAAAACGAAAAAATAGCGTCCTACTCCGCAGCCGTGCGCGGAGAGCGGCTTGTTTTGTCAGTGTTTCCGGCCGGGCAGTGGGAGCCGCGCGATTCGGAAAGCCTGATGGATGAAATTTGCGGAAAATTTTCGGGTCTGACGCGCGAAAACGCGGAGATTATTGCGGAAAATTCATACGGCGCGGTGAACTCGTCTGTAAAACGTGTTATAGAAGGGCTTCATTAACTCTTGATTTATTTTTAATAATATAGTATAATCATAGCAAAGCAAAAACACTTTTCAGGAGAATTAAAATGTCAGGTAAACTGCAAGGTAAAACCGCGCTTATAACAGGCGGCGGTTCGGGAATCGGAGAGGCGATCGCAAAGCGCTTTGTCGCCGAGGGCGCAAAGGTCGTCATTACAGGCAGACGCGCGGCTCAGCTCGAGACTGTCGCCGCCGCGCTTCCGTCAGGCACGTGCGTTCCCTTTGCCGGAGATGTCGGCGTTATTGAGGACGCGCAGGGAATGGTCGAGGCGGCAATCGCGCTTGGCGGCGGCAAGCTCGACATTCTGGTAAATAACGCCGCGATTGACCCTGCGGGAAGCGTTGTTGACGTTCCCGTTGAGCAGTGGCTTCGCGTTATCAACACGAATCTGAACGGCCCGTTTTACACTATGCGCGCCGCGATACCGAATATGATCGCAAACGGCGGCGGGTCGATTGTCAACATCGCGTCGCTTGCCGCTCTGCGCTGCATTCCGGCAATGCCTGCGTATTCCGCCGCTAAATCCGGGCTTATCGGCCTGTCTAACGCTGCGGCGCTGGACTACGGCCCGCAGGGGATACGCGTAAACGTCGTCGCTCCCGGCGCGACGCGTACGGTTATGCTTGAAAATCAGATGAAAGCCCTGGCGGAGACGCTGGACACTGACGTTACCGGCGCGCTTGCATACATGACAAAGTTCAACCCGCTGCGCCGTCCCGCCCTGCCGGACGAGATTACGGGCGCTGTTGTATTCTTTGCGTCAGACGATTCCGCAATCATCACGGGCACCGTTTTGCCGGTGGACGCGGGCGCGTGCGTTGTTGACCCGAACGGCGCGGCTGTCTCTTCGGGCGGAATCAACTGGGGCGGAGCGAAGTAAGAAGCTGTCCGGATGTGTGGCGGCGGTCGGAGCGGCTTGCCGCCGGAACACGGTGTTCAAGCCGCGCCGGGACAATAGGTTATTGTCTGCATGCTGCTTGCTATAATCAGCAACACCCATTAATAAAGGAAAGCCGCAATGTCTCCCGAAAGCATAGTGTTATATGCCGTACTCGCGCTGGTTTTGGCGCTCAGCGTAATTGCTCTCGTGCGCGGTGTGCGCGGTATTCGCGTTGCCAAACGAGCGGAGCTTGACCGAAAAGCCTCTGCGGGAGTTTTGGCGGCATCGGCCTTGCACGCAATTGCGGGCGGACTTGTTATAGCTGGCTTTATCGTCGCGGGCGCGCTGCTGCTGCTTGCATATTTGAGGCGGCGCTGACATGGCCTTCCTGCCTATACTCGGAGGCCTTGCGGCGATTGCGGCCTTTATAATCGGCGTATTTATGTTTTTTGGAGCGTGCCTTGTTGTGATTGGCGTTACAGGGAGCGTAATGCAAAGGCTTTGCGTCAAAAGAGGACTAAGCTCAAAATCGCCCGGCATAACGGCGCACAATGCTGTGTCGATTGTGCTGGGGCTTATGCTGATACTCACGCCGATCGGATACTTTTTATACGCTCTGACAGCGGCATAGCGTCGTTATAGATAAAGCGGCGTCAGACGCACAGCCTCTGCGCATTAATAAATAAATCTACGGACGACACATTTGAACAACACATTTTTCACAGACAACGAAAAAAACATCCCGCGCGGCACGGTGCGCACGCGCTTTGCGCCGTCGCCGACGGGATACATGCACGTCGGCAACCTGCGAACAGCGCTTTACGCGTACCTGATTGCAAAAAAGAACGGTGGGACGTTTATACTGCGCATTGAGGACACGGACAAGGCGCGTCAGGTCGAGGGAGCCGAGGAGCTGATTTACAAAACGCTCGCAAGCTGCGGCATTATCCCGGATGAAAGCCCTAAGGTCGGAGGACTTACGCCGCCCTACATCCAGTCTGAGCGGCGCGGGATATACAAGCAGTACGCGGAGTATCTTGTAGAGCTAGGCGGGGCGTACCGCGACGCGGAAGCGCCTGACGTGATACGCCAGAGAATTCCGCAGGACGGAGCTACGACGTTTTCCGACCTTGTCTATGGCACGATAACAACGCCGAATGCGGATCTGGACGAGAATGTGCTGATAAAGTCCGACGGACTGCCGACCTACAACTTCGCCAACGTGATTGACGACCATCTTATGGGAATCACGCACATTGTGCGCGGGAGCGAGTATCTTTCCTCAACGCCGAAATATAACCTTCTATACGAGGCCTTCGGCTGGACGCCGCCGGAATATATCCACTGCCCGCCCGTTATGCGCGACAAGCAGAACAAGATGAGCAAGCGGCACGGCGACCCGTCGTTTGAGGATCTTGCGGAGCAGGGCTTTTTGCCCGCCGCGATTGTGAACTATGTCGCGCTTCTCGGCTGGTCGCCCGGCGGAGAGCGGGAGCTTTTCACGCTGTCTGAGCTTTCAGATAGCTTTACGATTGAGGGTATTTCAAAATCCCCCTCGATATTTGACATAATAAAGCTGCGGTATTTCAACTCCGAGTATATAAAGCGGCTCACGGACGAGGAATTCCGCGCTGTCGCGGCAGAGGATCTGAACAAAATCGCAAGCTATTCGGCAAGCCCGGAAAACGCCCTGGTTATTGAGCGGCTGACGCAGCCCCGAATTGATTTGCTGAGCGGAATTGCCGAGCTGTGGGCGTTTCTTGGCGAGCTGCCGGACTACGGCACGGAGCTTTTTGTTCACGCAAAGTCGAAGTCCACATTAGAGTCGGCTGCGGCCGCGATTGTTTGGCTTATTGACGCATTAGAGCAAGAGGACAGCTGGGACAACGAGAGCCTGACTGCCGTTATGACAGAGCTTTCCGAGGCGCACGGCGTTAAGAAATCCGTTGTTATGTGGCCTGCGCGAATCGCGATGGCGGGTCAGGCCGTAACGCCGGGCGGCGCGACCGAAATTGCCGTGCTGCTGGGTAAAGCCGAGGCGATACGCCGGCTGACTATCGCGGCGAAAAAGCTGTCGGCCGAGGGAGTATAGGAAAAATGTACGATCAGGAAAAAAACAAATTCGGTATAGGAGTTGCGACGCTTGCCGCGCTGCTCGTTGTCGCGACGCTGGTTTTTGCGCTGCTTCCCAAGGGGAACGCAACCGCGAGCCTGCCGGACAACGCTGTTGTTATAGAGCCGGGACTTGAGATAAACAACGAGCCGGAGACGCTGAAAGCGCCGGGTGAAACGGACGCGGGGCAGAGCGCGGGTGAAACAACGCCCGTTGTATCCGACAATCCGGAGGGCGACGTTGCCGTTTCCCGCGTCACAATGAAAGACTATATCATCTGTGACGTTGTAATCCCTTACAGCGACAGCTTTTCCGTAACGCGGCAGGGCTCCGGCTATGAGTTTGTGTATCTGCAGAAGGACGGCGCTTATATGGAGGTAAACTACCGCAAAAGCCAGTCGTTTGACGAGGTTGCGTCACAGTTTTTCCTGCCGTATCTGCCGGGGGCGGACGCACCGTCAGAGCCGGTCTCAATGCCGTTCGGCGCGGCGGATAATAACCTTTCGGCCCAATATTCAACCGCGTCAGACGGGAGCTCTACAGCAGAGGCGTGGATCTGGAGCGTCACCGAGGCGTATGGAGCCCAGCCGAGCTTTATCTCGATTGTTATCGTGTATCCGACAGCCGACGCGAAGACAAAAGACATACTGCGCTATTACGCTGGCGGGATTCTGGCGGACATATAGCCGCCGAAAGCCAGTTTTTGCGATTTTTGCGTCAAACATATATAAAAACAACTACTTTATTATCAGAGGACTACAATGGCAGACCAAATCAAACTCGGAATAACCGGATTCGGACGGATAGGGCGGCTTGTACTGCGCGCGATTTTTGAGCGTCCGGAAAACGCGAATGTTGACATTACGGCGATAAACGCGACAGTCGAGCCGGACTATATGGCGTATATGCTGAAATATGATACGCTTCACCCCGGCTTCGGCGCGAACCACCGCGTTGAGCACACGGACAAGAGCATTATCATCGACGGTCACGAGATAAAATGGTATTCAGACCGCGACGCGACAAAGGTGCCGTGGGCGGATTTCGGTGCGGAGGTTCTGGTGGACGCGACGGGAGTGTTCAAAAAGCGCTCGCAGGCGGAGCAGCATTTGCAGGCCGGTGTTAAAAAGGTAGTGCTGACCTCGCCGTCTGACGACTGCCCGATGTTTGTCGCGGGGGTGAATTTTGACCGGTATACGCCGGATATGGATATTGTCTCAAACGCCTCCTGCACCACAAACTGCCTTGCGCCCCTGGCCAAGGTCGTAAACGATAAGTGGGGCATTGAGTCAGGCCTTATGACGACGATTCATTCAGTGACGGCAAGCCAGAAAACGGTCGACGGCAAGTCACAAAAGGACTGGCGCGGAGGCCGCGCGGCCTCGTACAACATAATTCCCTCGACGACGGGGGCTGCAAAGGCCGTCGGCAAGGTTATCCCGGAGCTTGCGGGCAAGCTGACCGGCGCTTCTATGCGCGTGCCGACGCTGAACGTGTCTGTTGTCGACTTAACGGCAAATCTCAAGACAGCCGCGGCGTATGAGGAGCTTTGCGCCGAGATGAAGCGCGCCTCCGAAAACGAGCTTGCGGGTATACTGGGCTATACAGAGGACGCGGTCGTGTCGTCTGATTTTATTCACGACCACCGCACGTCAATTTTTGACGCAAAGGCGGGCATTGCGCTAACAGACAGGTTCGTCAAGCTCGTTTCCTGGTACGACAACGAGTGGGGCTATTCCTGCAAGGTGCTGGATTTGGTGCGGCATATAGCGGGGTAGGGGAGTCTACATACCACGCGGCGCGGCTGCACTAAAAATACGGAAGAGGTAACAGGAAAAACCTGTATTCATGAACGATAAGATAATCATTAGAGGCGCGAGAACGCACAACCTCAAGAACATAGACGTCGAGCTGCCGCGCGACAGGCTTGTTGTTATGACAGGCGTGTCCGGCTCCGGAAAGTCTTCTCTCGCGTTTGACACGATCTATGCCGAGGGACAGAGACGTTATATCGAGAGTTTGTCGAGCTACGCGCGGCAGTTTCTCGGCCAGATGGAAAAGCCCGATGTCGATTCGATAGACGGCCTTTCTCCCGCGATTTCAATCGACCAGAAGACGACAAACAAAAACCCGCGCTCAACCGTCGGCACCGTTACGGAAATTTACGACTATCTGCGCCTTTTGTGGGCGCGCGTCGGAATTCCGCACTGCCCGGAATGCGGAAAAGAGATAAAGCGGCAGACGATAGACCAAATCGTCGATAAAATCCTGACGCTTCCCTCTGGGAGCAGAATCTCAATCCTCGCGCCCGTCATTCGCTCACGCAAGGGCGAGCACAAGAATGTGTTTGACGACGCGCGAAGGTCCGGCTTTGTGCGCGTGCGTGCGGACGGCTCTGTTTACGACCTGTCAGAGGATATTGTGCTTGACAAAAACAAGAAGCACAAGATTGAGATAATAGTTGACCGCATTGTCGTTAAGGACGACATTGCCCGCCGCCTGACAGACAGCATTGAAACCGCGACCGCGATCTCCGGCGGCCTTGTCATTTGTCTGCTGCACGGCGGCGAGAACGGCAAGGACGAAACTGAAATGTCCTACAGTCTTAACTATGCCTGCGAGGACTGCGGCGTTTCGATGGACGAGCTGGAGCCCCGCCTGTTCAGCTTTAACGCGCCCTACGGAGCCTGCCCCGAATGCACTGGCCTTGGCAGCGTTTTGCGCGTTGATCCGGATATTGTTCTGCCGAACAAGGCGATGTCGATTGCCGAGGGCGCGATTCGCGCGAGCGGCTGGGCGAATATCAATAAGGATCAGATTGCGCGTATGTATTTTGACGCGCTGTCCCGCAAATACGGCTTTTCGCTGAACACACCCGTGCGCGACCTGCCGGAAAGCATCGTTGATATGATACTCTACGGCAACAAGGGCGAGGTGCTGGAGCTGAGCTATGAGACCTCAAGCGGGCGGCGCACGATGAAGCGGGCGTTTGAGGGCATTGTGACGAATATCGAACGCCGCTACAAGGAAACGGCAAGTATATCAACGCGCTGGGAGCTTGAGCAGTATATGTCCATGCACCCGTGCAAAACGTGCGGAGGAAAAAAGCTGAACAAAACCGTTCTCGGGGTGACAGTCGGAGGCAAAAACATAATCGACTTTACCGACATGGCGATAACGGACGAAATTGAATTCGTACACGGACTGAAATTCTCCGAGCAGGAGGAGATGATCGCGCGGGGAATCCTGAAGGAAATACTCGACCGTTTAGGCTTTTTACAGGCTGTCGGGCTGCCGTATCTGACGCTTTCGCGCGGCGCGTCGTCCCTTTCCGGCGGCGAATCGCAGAGAATACGCCTTGCGACGCAGATCGGAAGCTCCCTGACAGGCGTGTTGTACATCCTTGACGAGCCGTCTATCGGGCTGCACCAGTCGGACAACAACAAGCTTCTCGCGACGCTGAAGCGCCTGCGCGACCTCGGAAACACGCTGGTCGTCGTCGAGCACGACGAGGAGACGATGGAAGCGGCGGACTACATTGTGGACATAGGCCCCGCAGCGGGAGTGCACGGCGGCGAGGTAGTGTGCGCCGGTACGCCGGAGGAGATTGCGCGGTGTGAGACCTCAATCACGGGGGACTACCTTTCCGGCCGAAAGGAAATCAGCGTGCCGAAGCTGCGGCGCAAGCAGACGGGGGAGTTTATCGAAATTCGCGGCGCGAGAGAGCACAACCTGAAGAATATCAACGCAAAATTCCCGATCGGACTGCTGACCGCCGTCACGGGTGTTTCCGGCTCCGGGAAATCCTCGCTTGTCAATGAAATCCTCTACAAAACGCTTGCGGCGGAATTAAACCGCGCGCGCACAAAGCCCGGCGAGTCAGACGGCATTCTCGGTCTGGAACTTCTCGACAAGGTAATTGATATCGACCAGTCGCCGATCGGCAGAACGCCGCGCTCAAACCCTGCGACCTACACAGGCGTTTTTAACGAAATCAGAACGCTGTTCTCGAATTTGCCGGAAAGCCGTGCAAGAGGCTACGGCAGCGGCAGGTTTTCGTTCAACGTAAAAGGCGGCAGGTGCGAGGCGTGCGCCGGAGACGGCCTGCTCAAGATTGAAATGCACTTTCTGCCCGATATTTACGTGCCGTGCGAGGTATGCCACGGTAAGCGCTACAACCGCGAGACGCTTGAGGTAAAGTATAAGGGCAAGTCTATCGCGGACGTGCTGGATATGACCTGCGAGGAAGCCCGCGAGTTTTTTGACGCGATACCGAAGATTAAGTCCAAAATGGAAACAATGGTGGACGTGGGACTCGGCTATGTGCGGCTCGGGCAGTCGTCCACAACGCTCTCCGGCGGCGAGGCGCAGCGCGTAAAGCTTGCGACGGAGCTTTCTAAACGCGCGACAGGCAGGACTGTTTACGTGCTCGACGAGCCTACGACAGGGCTGCACACGCACGACGTGAAAAAGCTGATTGAGGTTTTGCAGCGTCTTGCTGACGCAGGAAATACGATAATCGTAATCGAACACAACCTTGACGTTGTAAAGTGCTGCGACTATGTTATAGACCTGGGACCTGACGGAGGAAGCGCGGGAGGCGAGATCGTGTTTACGGGAACGCCGGAGGAGTGCGCCGGGTGCTCGGAGAGTAAAACGGGGCAGTACCTGAAAAAGAAGCTAATGCCGTCAAACAGCGCCGATGAAAAGGCGAAAACAGCGGCAGTCCGCAAAAGCGGAAAGGGAAAAGCATAAAATGTCAACAATATTTATTTCACCGTCAAAGTACGTTCAGGGTTCAGGCGCGATTTTTGAGCTTGGGCAGCATATTGCGCCGCGTGGCCGACGCGTGCGTGTAGTGGGCGGAAAAG
>JAISTA010000228.1 GCA_031272845.1 Oscillospiraceae bacterium | reverse complement strand
GGGCGTTGTGTACATAGCGGCGGAGGTGGCGGACGACAAGCCGTTTGCGCTTATGCCGATATTTTGCCTCGGAACGCCCGAGACGATAGACGGCGCGGAGTATCTTGTATTCAAGGTCGAAAACGGCGTGCTGACGATTTAGCCGCTCTGTTGTGCGGACAATACAGTAAACGCCCCGGCGGGATGAAGCGAAATATCCCGCCGGGGTGTTTTTTATGCGGAGCGGCTATAGCTGCCGCGCTATTTTTCCTTTGCCTTTACGATAAAGCTTGCGATTAGGGAAAACGCGACCGCCGCCGTGAGACCCGCCGCACAGGCGGCAAAGCCGCCCGTGAAAACGCCGAGCAGTCCTTTTTCGGCGACAGCTTTTTTTATTCCCTCGGACAGGGTGTAGCCAAAGCCGGTGAGAGGAACCGACGCGCCCGCCTGCCCGAAATCCGCAATCGGCTTGTATATGCCGAGAAAGCCGAGGACTACGCCCGCGACGACGTACCCCGTCAGGATCCTTGCGGGGGTTAGCTTTGTTTTGTCAATAAGTATCTGGCCGATGATGCAAAAAACGCCGCCGACAAGAAAGCATTTCAGGAACGAGACGAATACATTCATACTGCCTCCGATCACGCGGAGATATTACCGCGCGGTGGACTATATGGCTATATTCTGCGAAAGACAGGAGTGCTTTATACATTTTCCGAAGCGGAGGCGCGGCAAAGGGCGCGGAACCGCATACGTGTTTTTGCGCCCTTTGCGTTATAAAGCGGAAAACCGCGTCCGATTCTCACGCCGCAAGCCCGCGCCTTGCCGCCGGAGGGCAGACTGAGCCCGCGCTTTAAGGCGTTACTCCACGTACAGCAGACGCACCGCCGTGTCTGACTTATGTATTTTGATGATATACAGCTCGTCCGGCTTTAGCGGGCCGAACAGGAACTGACCGTCCGAATCCGTAAACCGGCGGTCCAGCAGCGACATTTCCTCCGAAAACAGTAAACACATCGCGTTTTCGACGGCTTTCTCCTCCTTGTCGGTAAGAGTTCCGACAATGCCTGTCATTTCATCGTCAAACATTGTAACACGAGCCTCGATTTGTGTGCCGAGCGAGGGCTTTATAAAGAATTTTGCGTCTGCCAACTTGATTGTTCTCCTGCTAAAGACTGTTGCCGAAAATTGCGGCGCTATAAATTATTCTATTGATTTTTTGTCCGAACTGTGCTATGATAAGTAAAAATATTATAAAAAATATTTATTATCAAGACAGGAGTGTGTTTTATGGATCTGGAAAAAGGTAAATACGGAATAAGCCCAAAGCTTGTCGCGATACTCGCGTTTGTTTTTGCGGCGCTGCTGCAGCCGGTACCCGTGCTGCTTATCGCGGCCTTTGCTCTTGTTGCCGAGCGCGACAAATGGCTGAATAAGCACGTTATTACGGCCGTAGTTCTGATGACCGCCTTTTATGCCGCGAGACTTATAATCGTTGACTGGATTTTCGGCGGGATTGCGGGCTTTTTCGGTTGGTTCAACGTATTAGCGCTTATAAGCACCGCGAGTGTGTTTATTAGAATCGGCGCTGTTATAAGCACTCTTCTGCATATCGCGCTTGCCGTTGCGTGCGTCGTCGCGGCGCTTAGGATCTATTCGGGCAAGCAGGTTATTCCGGAGCAGCTTTCCGGTCTCGGAGACAGAGTGCTCGGTTCAGACGTTTGCCCGTCCTGCGGAGCAAAGGTTAAGGACGGAGCGAATTTTTGCCCGGCCTGCGGCAAAGAATTAACAAAGAAGTCGTAAAGGAGAACAACATTATGACGGTAAAGGAAGCAATCGGAGGACGGCGCAGCATAAGAACCTACAAGCCGGAGGCGGTTTCTGAAGAGCTGCTGCTTCAGGTGCTTGAGGCGGGAAGACTCAGTCCCTCCGCCGCAAACGAGCAGAACTGGCGCTTTATTCTGGCGCGTGACGCGGACGTTAAGGAAAAGCTCTTTCACGCGTCTCACGACCAGCCCTCTGTTAACGAAGCGCCCGCCGCAATTGTCGTTTGCGCGACCAGCTCGCGTGAAATGTCCTGCGGGGAGCAGACCGGCGTTGTAGACGGCTCCTGCGCGATTATCAGTATGCTGCTTCAGGCGCACGAGCTCGGCCTCGGAACCTGCTGGCTCGGTCATTTTGACGCGGACGCCGTTCGTGCGGCTCTCGGTATCCCGGCGGAGGTTGAGGTCGTAGGATTTTTCCCGATCGGATACCCTGCAGAAGCGCCGGAAGCCCGCCCGCGTAAGGACTTTGCCGAGGTCGTATCGTTCGACAAATACTAATAAACATGGGTGTGCTTTGACGCGCCCGGCCAAAAATACACGCGGTGCGCGGTGAACCGTATTGCGCCGCAACAGGAGAAGAATTATGAGCATTAAAGTAGTCGCTGAAAATTTCGTCAAGACGGACGGCCTTGACAAGTATCTTGAGCTGAACCGCGAGATGATTGAAGCAACGCATAAGCTGGACGCGGGCTGCATTTCCTACGCATTGCACCGCGACCTTGCCGACCCGACGCATTATACAATGCTTGAGGAGTGGGAGTCTCAGGAGTCGCTTGACAGTCACCTTAAATCAGAGCATTTTCTGCGCCTTATTCCGCAGATTATGACGTTTTCAGACCCGTCGAAGCATGGCGGAATCGCAACCTACGAGAAGGTAATAGGTTAAAACCGCAGCCCGATGAAGATTCACAAGTCGCAGGAAGATTACCTGGAGGCGATACTCGTCCTTTCAAAAAAAGGTCCCGTGCGCGCTGTTGATGTGGCGGAGACCCTTGGTTTTTCGCGCCCGAGCGTGTCTGTGGCCATGAAAAACCTGCGCGAGGGCGGCCTTGTGGCGGTGCTGCCGGACGAGGGAATTGTTCTGACCGAGGACGGCCGCGCTATTGCCGAGACGATGTACGCGCGGCACGTTTTTATCCGGGAGTGGCTTGTCGGGCTCGGGGTGGACGAAAAAACCGCCGCTATGGACGCATGCAATATGGAGCACGTTATCAGCGGAGCAAGCTTTGACGCGATTGTCCGCTCTGTCGGCGGCGGCGCAAAGCCGGTTGTGAATGACCACAGCGAAAGATAGCGCCGCGCTGTTTGGCGGGGCTGCACAGGAGCCGCTGTTTGAGTGCCACGGGCACATCATTTCAGACGGCGCGGACACAAAGAAGAGTTTTGCAAGGCACACGCCGATACCGGACGACGCGCAGCTTCGCGCAACGCTTGCGGTGCTGCGCGAGGCCGGAGTCGTCTTTTACCGAGACGGGGGAGATCGATACGGTGTTTCCTGCCGCGCAAAGACGCTTGCGCCGGAATACGGGATTGATTACCGCACGCCGGGTTTTTTGCTGTACAAAAAAGGACGGTACGGCGGCCTTTACGGCGAGGATTTTTCCGACGCGCGTGAGTTTACTCAGCGCGTACGGTATTTGGCGCGTTCCGTCGCGGATTTTATCAAAATCGCAGTGTCCGGGATTGTGGATTTTGCGACGGGCGGTATGAGCTGTCCCGCGCTGGAGTACGACGAGATCGCCGAGATGATCAAAATCGCGCACGGCGAGGGCTTTGCTGTTATGTGCCACGCAAGCGGGCGCGAGGCGGTGACAAATGCCGTGCTCGCGGGAGCTGACAGCATTGAGCACGGCATTTTTGCGGACGATGAGGCGATTTATGCTATGCGCGAGAACGGCTGCGTTTGGGTGCCGACTGTAACTGCGCTGACCGCGCTTGCCGGCAGGCCGGAGTTCAGCTTTCCGGCTCTGCCGCAGATTATTGCGGAGCATATTGAGGCGGTAAAACGCGCTGCCGCGCTCGGCGTTTTGCTTGCGTCCGGCTCTGACGCGGGCAGCCTTGGCGTATTTCAAGGACGGGGCGCGGCGCGGGAGGCCGCGCTTTTGCGTAACGCAGGCATTTTTTTTGACGACGGAAATAAAGCTATATCGGAAAGGTTTACACCGCAGTGAAAATACATAAAGAAAAACTTTTTGTTTCAACCGTTGCTGACAACGCGGTTTCCTGCGCGCGGGACTTTGGTCTCGGGCTTGAAATTGCGGAATACTGCACGGCCTACAATATGGACGCGCCGGACTTTGCCGAGGTGGACGCGGCTGTGCGGCAAAAGCTTGCCGATGTGCCGAACGCGGGTCTTACGTTCCACGCGCCCTTTAATGAGCTTTGCCCGGCGGCGATTGAGCCGCGCGTGCGCGAGGTTACGCGTGAGCGGATTTTGCAGGCGGCGGAGCTTGCGGCGGGCTACGGCGCAAAGAAAATAGTCGTGCACTCGGGATATGTGCCGCTTGTGTATTTCAAGGGATTTTTTGTTGAGCAGTCCGTGCTTTTCTGGAAGCAGCTTCTCACAGAGCTTCCGAAAGGGCTTAGCCTTGCGGTAGAAAACGTGCTGGAGGATGAGCCGGACGGCATATGCGAAATTGTGCGGCAGGTCGGGGATCCACGCCTTGGAATGTGCCTTGACGTCGGGCATGCGAACACGATAGTATCCGAGCTGCCGGTTTTGGAGTGGTGCCGCCGCGCCGCGCCGGTCATTTCGCACCTGCACATACATAACAACACGCGCACCTGGGATCATCACGCGCCGCTTGGCGACGGGATGATTGATTACGCGCCGCTGCTGGAGCTTTTGCTGGAAAACGCGCCTGAGGCGACGTTCACAATTGAGTCGATAGACGCGTATTCGTCGGCCGTTTGGCTGCGCGAACACGGATTTTTGGAGTAAACTAAGCTATGGATTTTACACAGCTGAACGCGGCGCTGCCGCTGCCGGACTTTGCCGCGATGAAGCTTGCAAAGCACAAGTGGGACGATATTGCAAAGCCGCTCGGCTCTCTCGGGCTTTTGGAGGACGCGGTTGTGAAAATCGCGGGCGTTTCAGGCGACCCGAATTTTTCACTCAAACGGCGCGCCTGCGCTGTTTTTTGCGCGGATAACGGCGTTGTGTCCGAGGGGATTTCACAGTCGGGGCAGGAGGTTACGATGATCGTTGCGCAAAACCTTGTCAAAAAGCAGACCTCCGTTTGCAAAATGGCGCGGTCAGCCAATTGCGAGGTTTTTCCTGTGGACGCCGGAATGGCGGCTGTACCGGACTTTCCGGGGCTGATTTCGCTGCGCGCCGGAAGCGGCACGGCAAGCATCGCGGCGGGCGCGGCTATGAACGCGGTGCAGGTATCCGCCGCCGTGATGTATGGTATTGAGCTTGCGTCCGACCTCAAGTCGCGCGGATTTTCGATTCTCGCGACAGGCGAAATGGGTATCGGTAACACGACGACCTCGGCCGCCTGCGCGGCGGTGCTGCTCGGAAAAGACGCGGCGGACGTCGCCGGACGAGGGGCGGGGCTTTCAAACGCGGGACTTGAGCGCAAGATTGAGGTCATACGGCGCGCAATTGAGGTCAACGGTCTCGGGGGGCTCGAGCCTGACGCGATTGACGCTATGGCCGCGCTCTCTGTTTTGCAAAAGCTGGGCGGGTTTGACATTGCGGAAATGGCGGGACTTTTTATCGGCGGGGCGCGCTGCGGCATTCCCGTGATAATCGACGGGTTTATTTCCTCGGTCGCCGCGCTTTTTGCCGCAATCTTCGCGCCGAAATCGATGTATTATATGCTTGCCTCGCACGTTTCGGGTGAAACAGCCGGAAAGGCAGTTTTGGATGAACTGACGCGCAGGTTCGTGCTGTATTCCGCTGGGATAAATGAGCCGATTTTGCGCGAACCGCTGGGACTTGCGCCGCCGATTCAAGCCGGAATGCGCCTTGGCGAGGGCACGGGGGCGGTCTGCCTGCTGCCGCTTTTGGATATGGCACTGTGCGTGTACGGCGGGTCGTCCTCCTTTTCAGAGATTGGTATGGAAAACTACACGGAGCTGTAATTTTTTACGGTTTACCGTAAAAAACAGCTTTGAATTTGAGTTTTTAGGTTATATGCGAAAAAGTCGCAGACCGAGAGCTGTGTTGCGGCTGTTTCGCGGGATTCAAGCGGAGAAATGTAATTTGGTATACTTTATAACTGGCGGGGCATCCTCCGGAAAGAGCCTGTACGCCGAGGGGCTGTTCGCCGGGTTCGGCAAAACGCGGATTTACCTTGCCACAATGGAAAATATCGGCGCGCCTGAGCAAAAAATCGTTGACAAGCACAGGCGGCAGCGCGAGCACCTCGGCTTTACGACAATCGAGATAAGCCGTGATATCGGGCGTGCGGAGATACCCGGCGGCGCGGCGGTGCTGGTCGAGGATCTGTCGAACCTTGCGGCAAACGAATATTTCGGCGGGGGAGACGTTTCGCGTGTTGTTTCGGGGCTGCGTGCGGTTGCGCAGAGGGCCGAAAACACCGTAATTGTCGGAAACGAGATTTTCAGCGGCGGCTTTTTGTATGACGACGAAACGCGTGCGTATCTTGAGCTGATGGGACGGATTTCCTGCGAAATCGCGGGTTTTGCGGATAGGGTTATTACTATGAAGGCAGGATTGCCTTGGGTGCTGAAGTAGGGCTGGCGGCGGGGCTGGCGGCGAGGCTGGTGTTCTTTTCGACGGTAATCTATAGGCGGGAACAAAATGTTCTCTGTTCGACGCAGGTTACGGGGTTTGGAATAGGGACTCGGCTACTATTCTATGCGAAGCAAGAGCGCCTACGCGGCGGGCGGTTACTTTTTCCGCTTCGCCGGAAAAAGTAACCAAAAAGGGGCGACTTCTTTTCTCTTGAGAAAAGAAGCAAAATCGCTTTATGCCGGG
>JAISTA010000205.1 GCA_031272845.1 Oscillospiraceae bacterium | reverse complement strand
CCCAATCCGAGAAACCACGCCGCGTCCGCTAGCGTTGCCGGGCCGTATGCCGCAAAATATCGGCGAAGCAGCTCCGGCAGTGCCTCGTCAGGGGTTAACTGCGGCTCCGCACTTATCAGGTCGAAATCGCGGCTTGTCATATCCCGGAAAGCGACCTTGCCGAGCCGAGCCAGATACACGAAAATGCCGCCCCACGGAGAAAACACCGCGTCAATCGTCGCGCCGTCGTACTCGGAGGCGAAAATGCGCCGCATTTGCGCGCGGGAATACACGCCGTCCTCCATAAGAGCTATGACCTTGCCGGCAATATCCTCCATCCGCTCTTCGCCGAGATAATCGCCCAGGTACGACTCGCCGGGGTGCAGCGCCAGCAGCAGCGGAAGGTCCTTATATACAACGCCGTGCAGCGTGCCGCGATAAAGCCACGTTTTTGTAAGCGCGGTTTTCCATCCGGAAATGTCAGCGCCGCGAATCAGCGCCGAAAAGACCACATTGCGGTGAAACCAGCAGTGCAGGCCGAGCAACTCGCCCGAAAGCCGCGCAATGTCCTCGCAGCGCCGCGTCAGATACAGCCCGTGCATACGCCTTTGCAGGATTTGTTCAGTTATTTTATCCATTGGTCTCAGCACGCCTCCTCGCGATCCGCTTTAACACCGTGTCTTGCACGGGAAAAACAAGCCCGCCCGCCTTGGTTTTGGCGCGCTCGGCAGCGGGTGCGGGTACGGAATATTAAAATTCTGATTAAAAAGCAACACGCCGCCGCGACGTGGATTTCAAGCTCCGTATTTCTGACGGTACCGCTTTCGCCGAATCGGCAAGCCGCCGGTTCAGCGTTTCCCGGCGCAGCGAGCCCGCTATCGCAAGTGTTTTCATCGTCGTCCGGCTTTATGTATATGTTCAGTTTGTGTTCTGTTGGTTCATGGCTGCTGTGCCGGAAGTATAGGCGGCACCGGCATCCCCCGCAGTGGCCGCAGCAGCAGCGAACGGCAATTTGCCGCCTCTGCGCCGCACCTCGCCGCGCCGGGACACGCACCCGCTTGCCGCACCGCACAGCGCGGGCGCGGTGCGGGTGAGCAGCGTCAAATCATGACAGACACCCGGCAGCTTTATCCGACCGCCGCCCCTTGCGTCACCTACTCGGAGGAGCTTTTCCAAACTCGCGGGGAGAAACGTCCGCCGCTGCAATCGGTCTACGAGAGCAGGCCGTTAAGCTTCTTCTTTGGTTACTTTCTTGCAGCAGCAAGCTTCGTTGCCCGCCAGCCGCACAGGCGCATTGCGGTGAAGCAAGTCAAAGCTCCGCCCCAATTCCAAACCCCGCAGCTGCGTCGCAGTCAAAGCAACCGCTCAGCGAGCAGCATCGCCCCTGCTAACGCTTTGCGCCACACCGCAAAGCAAAACACGCATACATTACCTCCGATTATATGCCGAACCGCTAGCATTGTCAACTCCGAGCCTCCCCGCAGAAAAAAACACGCACCCTGCCGATTAGGCAGAGTACGTGAAAACATCCAGTCAAAGCCCGCGCGGGGCGCTACACGTACACCACAGACTTTGGCGCTTGTGACAGCGCCGGGAGCGGGTTTGCCGCCGCGCCGCCCTTTGGGCGCAGCTCAAAGTGGCAGTGAACGCCCGTCGCCGTGCCCGTCGCACCCATTTTCGCAATCGTTTCACCGCGCGCAACGCGCTCGCCCTCGGAAACGAGGAGCTTGCTGTTGTGGCCGTAATACGTGAGGTCTCCGTTGTCGTGCCGCAGAATTACAAGCTTGCCGTAGCCGCCGCGAGTGCCCGCAAAAACAACAACGCCGCCGTCGGCCGCCAAAATCGGGTCTCCGAGCTTACCCGCAATGTCGATTCCCTTATGATTTGTCGAGCCGACTGTCGTGCTTCTTTTGCCGTAGCGCGAGGTCAGCGTTCCGTTTGAGGGAAAGTAATACACGCCGTAGGAGGCTGTCGGGTCAAGCGGCTTCGTGCCGACTGAGACGATCTGCGAAACGGGCGTTTCGTAGTCTATACCGAGAATACTCCGCGAAAGCTCGCTTCCCGAAACGGAGGTTACCTCCTCGGTCACGGTCTTAAGACCGCTTTGCCCCTCGACGATTACGCGCGTCTGTCCCTCAGGCAGATTGTCGTCCAGCAGCTCAACCGTTTCAAACGGAATCCGTATTTGCGTCGTCAGCTGCTTTGTAACCATATCCTCAACCAGCCCGGCGGGCGCAGTTTGGGGAACTATGTTCAGCGAGCCCTCCATAGTGCCCGCCGCCAAAACCGTGCCTATCGACACGGCGGACATTACAAGCGCGGTGTAAGCCGCCGCGTCTATTTGGCGGCGCGTGCGTCCGCCCTGCCGCGGCTTGTGATTTGTTATGAAAGACTCCGCGCAAATACAGTTCCCTGTGCCGGAAAGAACCGGGCGCGGGCGGAATTGCAATCCGCTGTAATTCTTCGTCATAATATCTCCATTGATTTTGTTGCCGGATATAGCCGCAAACGCGGCGAGGGCGGCGACATATATATCATTATATTAAAACTCGGTTGCTTTATGATAATGCATTGATATTATTTGTAATGATTTTGTAATTATTCGTAAATTTATTGTCAGACTCGCCGCGTAGCCTGCGTCTGAGGAAAAAATTCCGTCTAAATCGCGGCGCGGGACAAAAAAAAGCGGCCGTCCTGTTTGGACAGCCGCTTTTGGATTATAGCCGGTAATATTGCGAACAGTGCGCTAGATTCGCAAGAACATCTTGTCAAAATCGCCCTTGGCCCACACCTTTTTCACAGGTCTGCCATGCGGGCATTGCGTTACAGCGCCCGACAGAACCGCCGCAATCAGCGCGTCAAGCTCCTTTGGGTCGGAGCCTGTGCCGGATTTTATCGCCTTTTTGCAGGCGACCGAGGCCAGCGCCTCGTCAATTCGCTTTTCTGCCGAGAACCTGCCGTTTGTTAGGTTTTCGGCAAGCTCCTCAACTGTTGACTCAATATCCGCAAAGGCTATATCCGCCGGAACTGCGCGGACGGTCAGGCTTTTTGCCCCGAACGCCTCCAGCACAAATCCAATAGACAGCAGCAGCTCCGAGCTTTGCTCCAGCGCGTCAAGCTCCTCGCCCGAAATTGTCATCACTATCGGCATCAGCAGCTCCTGAGTTGCCGCTTGCGCCGCAGCGTTTGCCGCAGACTGCTTCATTGCGTCAAAATACATGCGCTCATGCGCCGCGTGCTTGTCGATTATAACGAGCGTATCGCCCGTTTCAACCGCAATGTACCGCGTGAAAAACTCGCCCACGTACCGGTATTCGGGTATCCGCACTGCGTTAAAGGCGGGCTGCGCAAGCTCTTCGGCGGGTTCGGCGGGCGCAGCCTCCGTTTTGCTGTCTGCTTCCGGCGTTTCGTGTTCCTTTTCGCTTGTTGTTTGCAACAGCTCGTTCGGAATATCGGCAAAAACACGCGCGTTGTATACAAGCTCCGGCTGCTTCATAAAGTACCCGCCCGGCTTTTCGGAGGACGGCGCGGCGTAGTAAGTACCGCCCGGCACAGGCGCGGCTTCCGCCGGGAGGCCGGCGTTTGCGGGTACCGCAGCGCGTTCCGGCAATACGGCCGGCTGCGCGGAGACAGTCGGCCGCAATGCGCTGTTTTTACCGTCCAGCGCGGACAAAACCGCGTGGTACACAGCCGAAAACACCTCGTTTTCATACAAAAACTTGATTTCAGTCTTCTGCGGGTGCACGTTCACGTCAACCGACGCGGGCGAGACCTCGACGTAGATTACGCACGCGGGAAATTTGCCGGCAAACTGGCGGTTGCGGTACGCCGCCTCAACTGCGGCGGTCAGCCGTGCCGACCTTATGCCTCTGCCGTTTACAAAGAAAAACTGCGAGGTTCGCGCCCCGCGCAGCTGCTCCGGGTCGGAAGAAAAGCCCGTGACCGTAATTTTTGCGGAGTCCTGCGCGCCGCCGTCCTCAGAGGAAAAGCTGACGGGCGTGAGCGCAAGCAGAAAATCGCGGCCGAGCACGGAATAAACGCAGCTCTCGGCCTTGCCGTCTCCCGGAGAACTGAACTCCGTCTGCCCGTCGCGGATATACCGAAACGCGATGTCCGGACGGGACAGCGCAAGACGCGTCATTGTGCGCAGAATTTCGCCGCTTTCGGCGCGGTCTGTCTTCAGGAATTTGCGGCGCGCCGGCGTGTTGTAAAACAGGTCGCGAACCTCAATTTCGGTACCCGCCCGCGCGGCGCACCGCTCAAATTCAGTCACCTCGCCGCCCTCGAGAAACACGCGCGTTCCGGTTTCGCCGTCCTGCGTTTTTGTCGTCATGCTAACGCGCGATACGGCGGATATTGCCGCGAGCGCCTCGCCGCGAAAGCCGAGCGTTCCGATCCGCTCAAGATCCTGCCGCCGCGCAATTTTACTTGTCGCGTGGCGCAAAAACGCCGTCTTCACGTCCTCAACCGGTATGCCGCAGCCGTCGTCCGCCACGCGGATAAGCTCGCTTCCGCCGCCTTTTATCTCAACCGTGATTGTGTGCGCCCCCGCATCGAGCGAATTTTCCGCAAGCTCCTTTACAACGGAGGCCGGGCGTTCGGCAACCTCACCCGCCGCGATGATATCGGCGAGCATTTGCGGTAACAGCTGAATTTTTGGTGTGGTTGTAGGCATTTGCACAGCTTTATGTAGTGTTTTAATACGCGGTCAGTCAAGCACCGCGCCGATTTGGTTTGAAACCTCCGCAAATTGCGAAAGCTCCAGCGTTTCGCCGCGCACCTGCGGCGGCAGACCGCAGACATCCAAAACAGCGGCGATTCTCTCCTTTCCGAGCGCTGAAAACTCGCCTGACAGCGCGTTCAGAAGCGTTTTGCGCCTTTGGGCAAAGGCCGCGCGGACTACGCGAAAGAACAGCGCCGTGTCGTCAGTCGCAACAGGCGGCGTTTTCAGCACCTCAAGCCGAATGACGGCTGACGTGACCTTCGGCGGCGGAAAAAAGCACGTCGGCGGCACAGAAAACAGTCTCTTCGGTATGGAATAATACTGCGTGAACACGGAAAATGCACCGTAATCTGAGATGCCCGGCGCGGCCGCCATACGCTCCGCGACCTCTTTTTGCACCATAACGGTGACAGACGAGAAAAGTCCGCTCTCAAGCGCCTTTATAATGACAGGCGTTGTGATATTGTACGGCAGGTTTGCGCACAGACGCGTGGTAAGCCCCGGGGGCGCGACCATCAGCTCCGCTAAATCCTGCTTTAGAATATCGCCCTGCACAAGCCTTATGTTTTCGGAGTCTCCGAACCTGTCGGTCAGCGCGGGAAGCAGTCTTCTGTCGGCCTCTACGGCTGTTACAAAGCCAGCGTTCTGCGCGAGGCGCTCCGTCAGCGCGCCGAGACCGGGGCCGACCTCCAGAACGTGCGAGCTTTTATCCGCACCGGAGGCTTCCGCGATTTTCCGCAGAATGTTCTCATCCGTCAGGAAGTTTTGCCCGAACGCCTTGTCGGCGCGCAGGCCGTATTTGTCGAGTACCGAGCGGACGTTCAATCGCCGGTGCTCTCCGCTATGGCGGCAGGTTCCGGCGCGGCGGCGGACAGCTCCGCTTCGGCCGGGACGGGAAGTCTTGCTTCCGAGACAGCAAGCCGGCGGAAGTAAATGGTTATGTACGTAATGCAGATAACCAGCGACAAAATGGAGGCGATCGGCGCGGCAAGGCCTACAAAATACAGCTTTCGGTTGAGGTCGCCCGAAATTCTTGAGAAAAGAAGTGACAGCGGCACGCGCACCGCAAATGTCGCAGCAAGCGAGTGCGCCATTGTAATAAACGCCTTGCCGAGACCCGACAAAAACGAGTTTATCGGAAAGACCAGCCCGACAAGCACAAGGTCAATCGAGAACGCCCGCAGATATGCCGCCGCACCGAGGATAACACCCTCCTTGCCCGGCGCGAGCTGCGCCGTTATAGCTTCAGGCGCGATTTGGCACCAGGCGCAGAACACAACCTCAATTATAAGCGAGTAGAGTATGCCCCACTTGAGGGCGGAAAGCGCCCTGTCCCGCCGCCCCGCGCCGAGATTCTGCGCGGACATTGCGGCAATCGCGTTTCCGATTGCAAGCGGGAACATTCCGCCGATGTTGAAAACCTTTGATATAAGCGTGACGGAGGCCGAGGCGTCCGTACCCATATTGTTCACAACGCCCTGGATTATCATAAACGAGACATGCACGACAATTTCCTGCGCCCAAAGCGGGATCCCAACGCGGAAAACCGCCGAGACAGAGGGGCCGTGCAGACGAAAATCCTTTTTCGTAAACAGAAACGGGAATTTTGACTTGAGCAGCATTCCGCCGATTACAACAAATGTAACTCCCTGCGCGATAACTGTTGCAACCGCAACGCCGCGCGCGCCCATTCCGAGAACTCCCGCAAACACATAGTCTAATATTATGTTCGTAACGCAGCCGACAGCGCCGACGACACTCGGCTTTGTCGAGTTGCCCATACCTCTTTGAATAGCTGAGATAAAGTTAAACCCGATTAGAAAGGGCACGCCGATAACTGTTATGTTAACATATGTAACCGCGTGAGCAACAGAATCTTCGGGGGCTTTCATTACGGAAATCAGCGGGTCGCGCATTAGGAAAATAAACGCCGTTAACACGACCATAAGAATAACGCCGATTGCCATAAACGAGCCGACGGCCTTTGCCGCGCCCTTGTCGTCCCGCTCTCCGATTTTGCGTCCTATAAGCACCGTTCCGCCGGTGCCAATTCCGATAGTCGCGGTATAGACAAAATTCAGAACCTGCGTCGCCGTGCCGACGCCGGAGATTGCGGCCTCAGAGCCGTATTTTCCGATGAAGAATGTATCCGCAACGCCGTACAGCGCCGAAAAGAGTCCAGAAACGAGAAACGGCCACGCAAAACGCAGCAAAAGAGTCGGAACCCGGCCTTGTGTAAGGTCGAGTCCGTGCGACTTCTTTTTGACAAGAGTATCAGACATTAATTTTTCACTTCACTTATATTTGTTTCGCCCGCTATTTCTTCTATAAAATAGTTCGGGCGGTGTTTACTTTCAATATACGCGCGTCCCGCATATTCGCCGACGATTGCAATGCTCGCGGTTATAACGGCGCAGACAATCCATAGCGCGGATATGAGCGAATGCTTGACGTAGCCCGTTGCGCAGGCCGCGATAAAATACGCGATTCCGATAAGCGCAGACAGAGCCGAAGCGCCGAAAATCAGCCGCACAGGCCGCAGCGAGGACGACACTATCCCCGAAATGGCAAGCGCGAACAGCTTTATAAAATTATATTTCGTCGTGCCCGCGTTGCGCGCAAGCCGCGCGTACTCAACAGTATCGGAGCGGTACCCGATTTTCGGAACGATATTTCTGATAAAAACGTCGCTTTCGCGGTAGGACAGCAGGTGCAGGCAAACTCGGCGCGAAAGCATTCTGTAGTCTGAATGGTTGTACACGCTTTCGATTCCCATTGCGCGCGAGAGCTTGTAAAAGCCCTGCGCCGTCAGCTTTTTAAGGCCTGTGTCCGCCGTTCTGTCGTTGCGCACGCCGTAAACGACGTCTGTGCCGGAGTTAAACAAATCCGTCATTTTCTCGACGGTTTGTATATCGTCCTGCAGGTCGGCGTCTGTTGAAATGATGAAATCCGCGCCGAAAATGTTTACGGCGGCGTCTGTTCCGGCGAGCAGTCCCTTTTGCGTGCCGCCGTTGCGCGAGAGCTTAACGCCGGAAAAGGTCTTGCCGTCCGTATCCGAAGCGGCCTTTATAATGCTCCAGGTGTCGTCCTTGGAGCCGTCGTCCACAAGCACAACTCGGCTGTTTTCAGACACCTTGCCGGAGACCTTGAGCCCGTCCAGGATATTTTTCAGAACGGGAATCGTTAACGGCAGCGCGTCGTGCTCATTATAGCAGGGTATAACAATATTCAGTGTAGAGCTCATTTTCGCGTTACTCCATCAGAAAGCACGCCGTGTAGCAAAGCGTGTCCTTCCCGTGATTGTATTTCATTCCGTTGTCCGTGCACACCTTTGAGACAAGCAGTCCGCAGGCCTCCATTGAATGCGTCAGCTCCTCGGGAAAGCGGCAGGGCGCGTCCGGATAGGTGCACTGCGCGCACTTGGAGCAGCCTCCGGCCCCCATTGGAAACATGTTAGGGTAGTCTTGCTTCAGAAGAAGGCGCATTTTTTCAAACGCCGCTCCGTGACGCTGCGCCCCCTCGGCCATACCCTCGAAGTCGAAGCTGTCCTCAAGCTGCGTGACAGTCTGCACGATTATTCCGCAGCTATAACGCGCGGCTTTTTCTGTGTTTTCCTCAAGTGTACCGGAGGCGGGAGGACAGGACCACGAGCGGTCATATTTGGCGCACTTGTCCGCCGCGCACATCGCGCGAACCTCAGGCAAAAACTCCAGTGTTGCGCAGTCCAGCTCGCCGCTGTGCGTAAAGCCGCAGTCCAGCGCCAGTTGACTTAATTTTTCAAAATCCAGCATAGGTTTATCCTTTTCTTCCAAAAATCATTGCCGCTACGGCGACAAGCTCACGAATGTAGTTTGCGGGTGCGCCGAACAGGCCAATATCCGCGCCGATATGAGCGGCGTTTATCCCCGCGCCGTGCGCAAGCCGCCCAGCGCGAAACACGTGAAACGCGCTTGTTATGACTACCGCGCGGTAGCCCTCAGGAAACCGCTCCGCCAAAAGCTCGTCCGCAAAGGTGAGGTTTTGGTATGTCGTCACAGAGCGCGTCTCCATAATTATTGCCTCGTTCGGCACTCCGTTTGCCGCGAGGTACCGACGCATTGCCTCGGCCTCTGTGATTGCCTCATTTGCGCCCTGCGCTCCGCAGACCGCGATGACGCAGCTTGGGTTCCTGGCGTAATATTCGGCAGCTTTTTCAAGCCGCGCCCGCAAAGGATACGACGGAGTTTCACCGCGAAGACCCGCGCCCAGAACAATTACCGCGTCCTCCGTGTAGTCTGCGTTATCAGCATTGCCGTAGGCCGCGAGAAAAACGCAGCCTGCCAGGACAAGCCCGATTACAGTGAAAACGGCCGCGCAAAGGAGTTTTTTCTTGGTCAGCCACGGCAAAAACACGCCGAGTGCAACAAAAAACACGCCGGCCGCCATTTGAACAAAAATCCAGAGTGTGACGAGTGAAAGAAGAAAAATTACCGCGCCAAGGATTAGCAGCAATCCTGCAGCAGCAAGAATTATTCTGATTGCGTTTAGTATATTCTTTTTCAAACGAATAGACGTAAAGCTACGCCGCAGAGTACAAAAATCCATTATAGAACGATTATAGCATAAGCTAATCAAAAATGCAAGCGCTCCGCGCTGCTTTTACATGCGAACTCCTGCCGGGTCTGCCTGCGAATGCGGTTTGATAAGTTAAAACCGGGGGAATGGATTCCCCGCTTTTTTGTTGCGGTTCACTCGCCTGCGGGAAAATTTTTGGTACGGGGACTGCGCTGGTTGTGGTTCTGAACCGGCATTATGGCGTTTGCTTTTTATATTTGCGCAAAAACATCCTTTCGCTTTCGCGAAAGGATGTTTTTGCTTATCTTTTAGCAGGCTTGTTTTATTCGCCTACTATTTTTGCGTTGTTCAGGATCTCTTCCGGAATTGTTACTCCGAGAATCGCCGCTGTGACGGAGTTTATGTAGATGTCCGTAACCGGGATTGCGCGCGCCGGAAGCTCCGCCGGAGCCTTGCCGCCGAGAACGTCCACCACCATAGCCGCCGTTTCCTTGCCGAGGTTCGTGTAGTTTACGCCGTAGGAGGCAAATCCGCCGTCTGTAACCATCGAGTCCGCGCCGACATACAGCGGAATTTTTGCCGCGTTGAACACCTCCGCCGCAATGGGCATGGCGGAGGCGACGGCGTTATCCGTCGGGATAAACACAATGTCGCACTTATTCGAGAGCGTCTGTGCCGCCTGCTGAAGCTCAGAGGTGTTTGTAATCGGCTGCTCGACGATCGTCAGTCCGTTTTCAGCCGCATAGGCCTTGAGGTCGTTGACTGTAGAAACAGAGTTTGCCTCACCGGAATTGTAGATTGTGCCAATCGTCTTAAAGCCGGGCGTTAAGTCGTTTGCGAGCTTGATAATATCGACCGCCGAAATCCAATCCGACGTTCCCGTGATGTTTGCGCCGGGCTTTTCGAGGGAGTCAATAAGTCCCGCGTCCACAGGGTCTGTTACGGCGGAGAACACGATCGGGATCTCGCTTGTCGCGGCCTGGGCCGCCTGTGCGGATGGAGTTGCGATCGCGACGATAATGTCGTACTTATCGTTTGCAAAGCCCTGCGCAATCGTGTTCAGGTTTGTCATGTCGCCCTGTCCGTTTTTGTAGTCGATCGTGATATTCTGACCGTCTACAAAACCCTTTGCGGCAAGCTCCGCAATAAATGACGTGCGAACCTCGTCAAGCGACGGGTGCTCGACGATCTGGATGATTCCGACCTTGTAGTTCTTGGCCGGCTCCACAGGCGCGGACGCGGACGGTGACGGCGACTCGGACGGCGTTTCAGACGGCGAGGCCGAGGGCGTTGTCTTTCCGCCGCACGCAAAGAGCGCAACGCACATTAGTACCGCAAGCAGAGCGGCGATTCCTTTCTTTAAGTTTTTCATTTTGGTTTACCTCAGTATAAAACATATATGTATGTATTGAATACGTAAATAAGTATTGCATAAAGTGATTGTTTTGTCAAGTGTTTTTGTAGAAAAAACGCGGCTTTGTTTTTGACGCGGGGGCCTGCTTTGGGTTTGCGGCGGTGTAGGTGTTCTTTTTGACGCAAAACCGGAGGCGGGAACGAAAAGTTCTCTGTTTGACGCAGATTTCGGTGTTTGGAATTGGGATTCAGCTGTTCTTCTATTCACAGCAAGAGCGCCTACGCGGCGGGCGGTTACTTTTTCCGCTTCGCCGGAAAAAGTAACCAAAAAGGGGCGACTTCTTTTAGAAAGAAGCAAATCTTTTTTTATGCCGGGCAGACGCAGGTGCGGCAATGTGGTGCGTTCCCGCACAATGACAGGTGCGGTGCAGCGTCCGAACGCCTACGCACCGCCGCACACAGGGGCGAAGCCGGGGACGAGGCTAAAGACTTAGGTTAGGCTGCATATATGCGCGAACTGCGGTGGGGGTGGTTACCGGAAGGACGGTACTGCTACGATCGCTGCCGCACGTTGTGCGGGAGGTGGGTACGTGTCCCGGCGCGGCGGGGTACGGGAATCCCATGTAGGGGACGCGGCCCTCAGCGTCCCGTGCCCGCAACCACGGCATTGCCGTTTTAGAACCACCGAAATCGAACAATAAACGCGCGGAACGCTGAGGGCAGCGTCCCCTACAGCACACCGCGCCCAAAATCCCCGCCACCACCACCGCACTCGCGCGTCCCGACGCGCAAAGCGCGGCGGTAGACGGAAGCACCCAACCGCACCCACGCCGGACGGGTGCGTTGTTTGAAGCAAAATCCTGTGGCAAACCAAGGGCAGGGACGTCGAGGACGCCGTCCCCTACGGAAACGTTGCGGCAGCGGGAACGCAACCGCACCGAAAGAATGTACCTACGTCACCACAACACCCGCCGCGTCGGGACATGCACCAATCTCCAGCATAACGCGCGGCAGCGATCGTAGCAGTACAGTCCTTCCGGTCAGCACCCCCCTCCGCAATCCGCGCATACCAGCCAGCCGACCTAAGTCTTTAGCCCCGCGACAGGCTTCGCCCCTGTGTGCGGCGGTGCGCAGGCGTTCGGACGCTGCACCGCACTTCTCGCGGTGTGGGAACGCACCTACTTGCAGCACCAGCTGTGCCCGGCATAAAAAAAGATTTGCTTCTTTCTAAAAGAAGTCGCCCCTTTTTGGTTACTTTTTCCGGCGAAGCGGAAAAAGTAACC
>JAISTA010000200.1 GCA_031272845.1 Oscillospiraceae bacterium | reverse complement strand
CGCGGCGGGCGGTTACTTTTTCCGCTTCGCCGGAAAAAGTAACCAAAAAGGGGCGACTTCTTTTCTCTTGAGAAAAGAAGCAAAATCGCTTTATGCCGGGCAGGCGCAGATGCTGCAAGCAGGTGCGTCCCCACCCAATGGCAGGTGCGGTGCAGCGTCCGAACGCCTACACACCGCCGCACGCAGGGGCGAAGCCTGTGCGGGGCTAAAGACTTAGGTTTGGCTGTTTGTTGTGGCGGACTGCGGCGGGGGTGGTAACCGGAAGGACGGTGCTGCTACGATTGCTGCCGCACATGTTGCGGACGGTGGGGGCGTGTCCCGACGCGGCGGGTGTTGTGGTTGCGATGGGGGCGGCTTGTCGGCACAGGCGTTTCCCCCGTTACCGCAACGTTTCCGTAGGGGACGGTGTCCTCGACGTCCCTTGTCTGGTTTGCCGCCGGATTTTGCGTCAGACGACGTAACCGTCCGGCTTTGGTACGGTCGGGTGCCGTTGTCCTTGGACGCGCGTTGCGCGTCCTGGACGGGCAGGTGTGGTGATTGTTGTTGGATTTCAAGCGGTCTGTTCTGTAGGGGACGCTGCCCTCAGCGTCCCCTGCGTGTTTATTGCTCGGATTTGTATGTTTTTTAAGCACAAATATTGTGGTCTCGGCATTGCGTACGTATATTGTCTGGTTGCAGCGGTTCTATAACGGCAATGCCGTAATTTCGGGGGCGGGACGCTGAGGGCAGCGTCCCCTACAGCACACAGTCCGAATTACCGCGACATACACCGCACCCGCGTGTCCCGACGCGCAAAGCGCGGAGACAGACGGACGCACCCGACCGCACCAACACCGGGCGGGTACGGTGTTTGACGCAGAATCCGGCGGCAAACCAAGGGCGGGACGTCGAGGACGCCGTCCCCTACGGAAATGTTGCGGTAACGGGAGACGGCCCCGCACCGCAAGGATGCACACACCGCCACCACAAATCTCGCCGCGCCGGGACACGCACCGACTTGCCGCAACATGTGCGTCAGCGATCGTAGCAGCACCGACCTTCTGGTAACCACCCCCACCGCAGTCCGCGCACACATGCAATCTTACCTAAGTCTTTAGCCCCACACAAGCTTCGCCCCTGTGTGCGGCGGTGCGAGGGCGCTCGGACTCTGCGCCGCACCTGTCATTGTGTGGGAACGCACCACATTGCAGCACCTGCGCCTGCCCGGCATAAAGCGATTTTGCTTCTTTTCTCAAGAGAAAAGAAGTCGCCCCTTTTTGGGGGCGATGTCCGGCGAAGCGGAAAAAGTAACCGCCCGCCGCGTAGGCGCTTTTGCTTCGCATAGAGACTAAGCTGAATCCCAATTCCAAACACCGCCGCAAAGTCCAAGTAGTCAGGGCAAGTAGCAGCGTCGCCCCAGACAACACTCGCATCCCACCAAAAAAGCCCCGCTAGCCCTCATTCTCTCCTCGCTGCCGCACGGCAAAGCGAACAGGCGAGCCCTCAAATCCGTACGCCGCGCGGATTCCATTTTCTATATACCGCCGGTATGAGAAGTGAAACAGCTCGCGCTCGTTTACAAACGCGGCAAAGGTCGGCGGAGCGGTTGCGACCTGCGTAATATAGAATATTTTCAGTCGGCGGCCCTTGTCCGTCGGTGGCGGAACCCGCATTGTGAGATCCGCCAAAAGAGAGTTAAGCTGCCCCGTCGATATTCGCTTGCGCGACTCCTCGTAAACGCGCACAATTTCGGGAAACAGCGAAGTCACCCTCTGCCCGGTGAGCGCGGAGACAAAAATCATGGGCGCGTAGGCCATATACTTGAGGTCCGCGCGCAGATTGTCTGTGTATACCTTCTGCGTGTTCGTCTCTTTTTCAATCGTGTCCCACTTGTTTATCAGTATAATCGAGGCTTTTCCCGCCTCGTGCGCAAGACCGGCGACCTTTGTGTCCTGCTCGGTCAAGCCCTCCTGCGCGTCTATCACGATAACGCACACGTCAGCGCGGTCAACCGCCATTTCGGCGCGCAGGCGAGAAAACGCCTCAATCCGCGTGTCTATGCGGGACTTTTTGCGCAATCCGGCGGTGTCGATAAACAGAAATTTGCCGTGCTCGTTTTCAAACTCCGCGTCTATCGCGTCGCGCGTCGTGCCCGCGATCGGGGAGACGACGACCCGCGTTTCACCGAGAATTTTGTTCACAAGCGAGGATTTTCCCGCGTTCGGCTTTCCGATAATCGCAACTGAAATGCGCCCGTCGTCCTCCTCGTCCTCAACCGCCGCAAAATGCTTTATGCATTCGTCCAGCAAATCGCCGGTGCCGTGTCCGTGCAGCGCGGAAACAGGCACCGGATCGCCTAGCCCCAGCGAGTAGAATTCGTACACTCCGGGGTCGGTAACGCCTGTTGAGTCGGCCTTGTTTACGGCCAACACAACAGGCTTGCCGTACTTTTTGATGAGTGAGGCGACACTTTTGTCCTCCGCCGTCGCGCCCGTGCGCAGGTCGCAGACAAAGATGATAACGTCCGCCATCTCGCAGGCCAAAAGTGCCTGCTCCCGCATGTATTTCAGCAGCTCGGAGTCCGTTTTCGGCTCTATGCCGCCTGTGTCTACGACTGAAAAGCTATACCCCGCCCAGTCGGACACAGCATACAGCCTGTCGCGCGTCACGCCCGGCGTGTCCTCGACAATCGAGAGCCGCTTACCCGCGATTTTATTGAAAAGCATCGACTTGCCGACGTTCGGCCGGCCTACTATCGCTATAATTGGTCTTGACATTTATATTATATGCGCCCCTGAATCGCTCTGTATAATTCGTCCCCGGTTGAGACGAGCTTTATTTTTGTGCTGAATTCGTTTTCTAAATCTCCGACCGTCAGATCGTCGAGGAAAACATCCTCTCCGCGCCGAACCGCGTTTTGCGGTATCAGTATTTGCCCGTGCGTATGCGCGCTGTAGTCCGTTTCTCGCAGCGCCGCGCGGAAGTCTCCGCCCGAAAGTAGTCCAGAAACGGTTACCGTCTCGCCGAAAAAGTTGTTTTTCACCGGTATGACGCGCACTTTTTCAAAATCCGCGCCTGCGGACTTTAACAGATACAAAATGAATTCGTATGACGCGCGGCCCGTTAAAATAACGCATTTTTCTGAAGCGGCAGGCGCTTTGCGTCTTTTTTTCGCCGCGAAAAACTCTTCAGCGAACAGAGAAAACATCCCAACGCCGTTTTCAAGCTGCGGATACCCGTCATAGTATTGCTCGCCGCCCAGCTCTTCAAACGAAATTCCCGCCAGACGTAAAAATTCGTCGCTCGCGGCAAACACATTGTCACCGCATTTTTCGCACGCGGCCTCTCTGAACCGCGCGACTGTCCGCACAACGGCCTTTGCCTCGTCCGGCGTGAAAAGCCGCAGGGGATACAGCCCCTCGCGGTGCTTTGTCAGCCCGACGGGCACGATCGACACGCTCGCGACATTCGGTATCATCCCGCACAGCTCTGACAGCGTGCGCTCAAGCTCTGCGCCGTCGTTCATTCCCGGGCAAAGCACTAGCTGACAGTTAAGCCTAATCCCGTTTTCGGCAAGTCTTTTGATGAACGCAACGCTTGTTCCCGCGTTTTTGCCGCGCAGCATTGTTTTGCGCAAATCGGGGTTCATTGTGTGCACCGAGACGTTAAGCGGTGAGATTCGGTACTCGATTATACGGTCAATATCGCTCTTTGTCAGGTTTGTCAGCGTAACATAATTGCCCTGTAAAAACGAAAGGCGCGTGTCGTCGTCCTTATAATATATCGTCCCGCGCATTCCCTTCGGGTTTTGGTCGATAAAGCAGAAGACGCAGCTGTTCGCGCAGGAACGCTGCGTGTCAAGCAGCGGCTCGGCAAACTCCAGCCCCAGCGGCAAGCAATCCGGATTATACAGCTGCACCAGCTTTATCCCGCCGGACGGCGTGTGCAGCTCAAGCAGCAGTTCCTCGTCCGCCGACAAAAAGCGGTAGTCGAGAATATCGCTCACGCGCCGGCCATTGATTGAAACAAGGCGGTCTCCGGGGGCGATTTTCGCGCGCGCGGCAGGAAAGCCGGGCGTGACTGATGAAATTGCTGCGTAGTAGTGGTTTGGCATAGGAAAAAGGCTGTTGTCGGCATTGCGATATACTTCTGATTATATTCTATCACAGAAGCGGAGAATTTGCAAGTGGGTCTGGATGGGGGACGGTGTAAACTTGTTGTAGGACTTTTACCCCCACTCCTCACGACCTACATCCATCCGTGCAACTGCCTCGTGTCCTCCGTCACCTTGCCCCAGGGCAGCGTGCCGATTGCCCCGGGC